>JBAUHR010000207.1:0-3535 GCA_049680385.1 Rubripirellula sp.
GCGGTACAGCACTTTGCGATCTTCGACCATCGCCCAAGGATTAAAGGTCTCGATTTGTAATCGCAGGGCTTCTTTTTCGCTCGCGGATTGCTTCCACGGCAGGTCGTTTCGGAACATCACTCGCAGCACGACGATCGCGATCGCCAAACTGATCGCCGCGTAGGGAAGCGACATCTGCAAGAACTGTGTGTAGGGGATGCCGGCGGCAGTGCCGATCATGATGTTGGGCAATCCGCTGGCAAACGTCGCGATCGCACCGCTGTTTGCACAGATGGCCACACTTAGCATCAGTGGCGCGGGCTTGTAGCCGAGTGACCGGCAGATCACCAGGACCAACGAGCTGAGGATCAGCATGGCCGGCACGATCGTCAGCACAGCGACGAACACAAAGGTGACGATGCATAGGGTCAGGAATAACGTTGCCGCACGTCCGCCGGTTAGTCGCACGATCCACATGCTGATGAAGTGAAACAGGCCACTCTTGCCAACCACGTCGACCAAAATGCCAGTGCCGATGATGACGCCAAAGATATTCAAATCTTCTTTCAAAAAGTCATAGACTTTCGGAAATTCGAACAGCCCCAACATCACGCTCAGAGCCACCAACACGATCGCGCCGCACAGCGCCGCAACCGTTTTATGAAATCGCTCGGCCGCCACGCCCACATAGGTCGCCATCATCACGGCTGCGAACAGCAGCATGATGCCGGCCGATTGAGGCTCGATCGGAGTTTCTTCAATCGCGGAGGCGAGCAGGTGCATCGTGCAAAGCTGGGGTCGTTGGATACGGTGGCGTGAGAGGACGACGTGGCGACAACCCTTCCAAGGCTAACACCAACATGCTCAATCGGGCAAGCATCGTTTCAGCGTCATCAAAGCAAACCCCGTGCCATAGGGTTGGTGGTAATCGTACAGCGGATAGTCCCACCATGATCCGTCGGCTTCTTGGCGGTCCAGCATCAGCTTCGCCAGCATCGACTGATAGGGGCCGCGATCGGCGGCGGACAACTGCTCGGTGCTTAGCGCGGCGTAGTAGTGACCAAAGTAGTAGAAATATCCGGCAACTTGCATCCATGATTCGTGAGGCACCGGTCGTTTGCGACCAATGTCCAGCCAGCCATTTCGGACATACAACCGGTACAGCCAATTCTTGGCGACGTTGTCGGTGATCGACAAATCACCCCAGTACCGCAGCGCTGTGTTGCAGCACTGCGTCCGGCCCAAACTGCCACCGGGGCGATTGATCCCTCGCATCGGTTGGTACTGGAGGTACTCGCCATACAGATAACTAAAGTCGGGCTTCTGTTGCCGACGCAGCGCCGCGATCGCACGATCGACGACTCGCTTGGGCGGCTCGACACCGATATCGCGAGCTTCCGCCATCGCCACCAATAACGCACCGTTGACGAAGCTGATTGACGACGACGTCGGTTGATTTCCACCGTATCGGAAATCGTAATAACCCCAGCCACCGTCGACCGATTCAAACCGGGTCAACATGTCGAACTGGGACTGGATCAGCGACACAATTTGTTCTTGTTTTGCCGCGTCATCTTGGTGGCGAGCGTGCATTCGCACCAGTGCTTGGATCGAATAGCCGTGTCCCCAAACGTTGTAAATCGCATCGCTGGTGGCGCGGCGAAGATTTGGCAAGTGTTCGATCAGCCAAGCTTCGCTATCGTCGATCGCTTCGGTGACCGCAGAAACGTCTTGGCAAATGCCATCACGTTCCAGTTCGATCAGTGCCGAAATGCAAAGCGATGTCGTCGCCGTTCGAAACGCGTGATGAGCCCCCGGTACGGGCGCGAAAATATTCAAGCCTTTTGTACGAGTCGCCGATCCCCACGACCCGTTGGCGTTTTGGTCCGCCAACAAGAACGCCACGCCCCGATCGATCGAGGCTCGAATGTCGTTTTCGCTAGGTGCTTCGATCGTCGGCAGCACTGGCGGTTTGCTGAAATCCAACGCATCATTCAAGATGCCAGACGATTCGACGCTTTTGCCCGGTTTATCGTCAGCCATTGTCGGCGCAGCCGAACTGACGATCGCCAGCACTGCTGCGGCAATGGCAACGCAGTTGTGCCGTTGGAAATTACTCATCATTCGTTTCCTTGGCGGCTTCTTTTTCGGCGCCGGCAAAAGTCAGTTTGCAGGTCATCGTTGGCATGATGGCTGGCGAGTCCTTCGGCATTTTGAAGTTCACGACACAGTCGAACTTGCCGGACGCATATCCCACGGACGCAATGGATTTGACTGTTCCGGTCGCTTCGAAATCAGGGAAAGCATCACAGGTCACTTTGCACTTCGAACCTTCCGATACCACATCCAGTTTTCCTTGGTCCACGGTCGCGTGGATTTGCAGTTTCTTTGGATTGGCGATTGTCGCGATGACTTGCTTGGGCGTCACCTTGGATCCGGTTTCGAGCGTGCTGGGTTTATCGCCCAGTTTGCCGCGATTGAGTTCGCCGTGCAAAACAATTCCGTCGATCGGCGACGCGATGGCCGACTGTTTGCGTTCCTGTTTTAGCTCGGCGGCTTTTTCGACCTGTTTCTTGAAGTCGTCGCGTTTGGTTTGCATTTCAATCTCGCGACGTTGCCGAGCCGAGTTCAGATCATGCATCGATTTCTTGTAGGCAAGTTCGGCTTTCGCGATCGACTGTTCTTGCTCTGCCGTTGAGTTAGGAACGCCTTGTTGAATGCTTCGCTCGGAACTGACTTTTGTTCCATCGAGACGGAATTGGGCGTATTCGACAGCCTGCTTGGCTCGTTTCAAAACGATCTCTTCGGATTCCTCGGTCAAATCGTCTTCCAAGTACATCTGTTGAAGTTGCTCGAGTTCTTCTTGAGCATTTTCGAGCGAGGCTTTCGATGATTTTAAATTGAATTCGGCCGACAAGACGTTTCGATCGCGGTCAACTTGAACAAAGTTGTCGTAGCCTTGGCGAGCGTTCTTGCGAGCAAGTTCAGCAGCCTCGCGGTCGAGTTTTTGAGATTCGACGAACAGTCGGAAATCGAACTCGGCATCTTCAATGGCGAGTCTCGCTAGATTTAAATCAGTTTCCGACTTTTTGACTTGTTCGTCGATGTCCTCGGTTTCAAAAACGACCACGTTTTGTCCCTGAGTGACCATCGATCCGTGTTCGACCAGTTTCTTGATTTCCCAAGACGCGACATGCTCGGCGTCGACTGCAATTTCAGTCCGGACGACGGACTCGAAAACGCCGTCGACATTGATTGTCTTTGGCTCAGGAGCCTTTTCGGTATCTTCTGCGACGGGCTCGGTCTTCGGTTCAGCTTTAGGCTTGTCTTTCGGTTCCGTCTTTACTGGCAAGTCGCTTGCTGACTTGACGTCCGGCTCGTCAGCCAATGACATCCCAGACCAAAGAAAGGAAGAGAGCACGGCGAGGCAGGTCTTCGAGAGCATGTTGTTTTTCATGAGGGTTCCGATCGCGTTTTGTTGGGCTGTCTGTCTCGTTTGAGTTCCAGTTTAGTTTGGTCGTTAGGTGCATGCCGGGATTGAGACGCTTACTTCGCC
>JBAUHR010000208.1:0-2777 GCA_049680385.1 Rubripirellula sp.
GTCGAGACACTGCTCGGGTACAAAGAAGACCGAGCAACGGCTGGGCTGAGCAACGAGGAGGCTCTGTCGCGACTTGAAGTGCGGGCGCCGTTTGCAGGTTCGGTTGAATCACGGGCTTTCGCCAACGACGAACGGGTTAGCCGAGGTGATTCGCTGATCGTGCTTGCCAACACCGACTCGCTGTATGTTGCCGCCAACATTCGCGAGAGCGATTGGTCGGCTGTTTCGCTTGACCAAGGTACAGCCGTGTCGGTCCTGGTGCCCGCGCTTGATGATCGTGTCTTTGAAGCCCACGTTCGATACTTCGGACGCGAGGTTCAAGCGGACACCAATTCCGTTCCGTTGGTTGCCAGAATTGAAAACAGCGAAGGCCTTCTGCGTCCGGGAATGTTTGTCCGTGTGACGATTCCGATCGGTGAAACCCGCGAGGCAATGTCGGTGAAGCCCGAGTCGGTGGTGCAGCACGAAAATCAGTCGTTTGTGTTCGTTGATGAAGGTGGCGGAAGTTTCAAGCGAATCGATGTGTCGACTGGGTACGTGTCCGACGATTGGATCGAAGTCACCGAGGGGCTTACGGCGGGCCAAATGGTCGTGACGAAAGGCGCGTTCTTGTTGAAGTCCGAACTGCTTTTGCAGGGCGAAGGCGAGTAGACGTATCCGAACCTGCTGCGTTCGGATTTCCTGTCGCCCCTGTCGCCCCTGCCCGTCACTGTGCCGTCGATCGCGCGGCTACCCATTAGAAACACATCATGCTTACCAAACTCATTGAATTTTCGGTCGTCAATCGAGGTCTCGTCATCATCCTGACGTTGCTGATGGCCGGGGCCGGGATGTACTCGGCACTCAAGCTGCCGATCGACGCAGTGCCCGACATGACCAACGTTCAGGTGCAGGTTGTCACCGACGCCGGTTCGCTATCACCGGTCGAAGTTGAACGCTACGTCACCTACCCAGTCGAAAACACGATGGGCGGTTTGCCCGACGTCGAGGAACTGCGCAGCGTATCCAAGTTCGGTATCTCGGTCGTCACGATCGTGTTCGAAGAAGGCACCGATATTTATCGAGCACGCCAGTTGGTTGCCGAACGTTTGCCTGACGCTGCGGCCGTGATTCCAGCCGGTTATGGCACGCCGGCGGTTGGCCCGCTAACCACCGCACTCGGCGAGATTCTGCAATTCGAAGTACGCAGCGACAAGCACACGCCGATGGAATTGCGGACGCTCTTGGAATGGGATATCTCGCCGCGCCTGCGTCAAGTTTCCGGCGTCACCGAAATCAACACTCACGGTGGCTACTATAAAACTTTCGAAGTTCAACCGGATCCCGATCGGATGACCAGCTATGGCATCCCGATGGATCTGTTGTTCTCTCGCCTTGAAAACAACAACAACACATCCGGTGGTGGCTATGTCATTCATCACGGCGAACAGCGTTTCATTCGTGGCGTCTCGCTGCTCAATTCCACCGAAGACATCGAGGCGGTTGTCATTCGCCGTGAACCCGACGGCAATCCGATTCTTGTTCGCGATATTGCAAAAGTTAGCATCGAACCGATGACTCGCCAGGGAGCCGTCACTCGTGATGGCCGCGGCGAAATCGTTACCGGCCTAGTCATGATGTTGATCGGCGAGAACTCACGCGAAGTCGTTACGGCAGCAAAAGAACGTTTGAAAGAGATCGAAACGACTTTGCCCGATGGAGTTCGCCTTGAGGTGACGTATGACCGAGCGGCATTGATTGGCCGCACGTTAAAGACCGTGCTTACCAATCTGACCGAAGGCGGCATGCTGGTCATTATCGTGCTGTTGCTGATGCTCGGTAACCTGCGCGCCGGAATCATTGTGGCGCTGGCGATTCCGCTTTCCATGTTGTTTGCGACCAACGTGATGCTGGCGTCCGGTGTGACGGCTAGCTTGATGAGTTTGGGAGCGATTGACTTTGGCTTGATCGTCGACAGCAGCGTCATCATGGTCGAGAACTGCATTCGCAAGCTTTCCCACGATAACGGCGACACCAAACACGAAGACATCATTCGCGATGCGGCGGTGGAAGTTCGCAAGCCGACGATGTTTGGTGAGTTGATCATCGCGGTGGTGTTCTTGCCGATTCTGTTGCTCGAAGGCACCGAAGGAAAGCTGTTTCGGCCGATGGCGCTAACGGTCCTGTTCGCGCTGGGCGGTTCGATGATCTTATCGCTGTCCTTCATGCCGGCGATGGCATCGATCTTTTTGCCGAAAAAGATGAGCGAGAGGGATGTGTTTGTCGTTCGGATCGTGAAGTGGTTTTATAAACCCGTCGTCACCCGAGCGATCAAGCATCCGGTCGTCACGATCGGCACAGCACTGACTTTGTTTGCGATCAGTTTGCCGATGGCCGCCAATCTTGGCGCCGAATTTATGCCTCGATTGGAAGAAGGCGATTTGTTAGTCGAGGCGTCGCGATTGCCCAGCGCGACGCTTGAAGGGTCGATCGAAATGTCGACTCAGATCGAGTCGATTTTGAAAGAGTATCCCGAAGTCCAAACCGTTTTTTCCAAAACTGGCCGACCCGAAATTGCTAACGACGTGATGGGCGTCCACCAGACGGACGTTTGGGTGCTGCTAAACCCGATTGGCCAGTGGCCCGTCCAGAAGACTCGTGATGAATTGATCGAGCAGATGTCGGATGAACTCAACGCGAACGTGCCTGGCGTTGCGTTCGGATTCACTCAGCCGATTGAGATGCGAGTCGACGAACTTGTTGCGGGCGTGAAAGCCGATGTCGCGGTGCTGTTGTAC
>JBAUHR010000209.1:0-7284 GCA_049680385.1 Rubripirellula sp.
AGCTCGATCCGCAGCAACAAACGCGGAGTCAGGCGGACACCACGAATGGAACCGAATGTGATTGAGACCATGCTGTTTGCAAATCCGCATGATCCGAATCCACGCATCAAGATCAGTGGGTGGATAGCCAGAAATCGGAAAAACACAGGACTCTAAGGTTCCTCGTAGAAATATCGGACGATCGTTCAACACGAATTGATGATCTGCAACATTCAAATGGCGGATACCAAAATCGCAGGTGTATTCCCAGGGATGTCGACTGGACGGATGGACGACATCCACCGTCAACTGACACATTGCCGGATCAAATTCATCCCATCGTCGCGGCAGAGTCTTCCATGGGATCGTGGCGTTGACGTTGATAGACGGGCCAGACTCGATGACATGATCAATCGAGGCTTGGGCGATCAATTTCGAGTCTTGATGGATCCGGTAATTCACCGTAACCGGTTGAGAGCTGGCCAACGAGTTGTTGAAAACCAAATTGACATCACATTGCTTTTCATTCTTTCGATCGACGACTTGCGACCGCAGAACTGACAGCATCGGCCGCGAGAGTAGCTTGATATCGCCAACGATTCCGTGCCATGCGGTCTGGGTATGATCCGTCACGCTGTGCGCATTTTTCCCGACATTGGTAGTGGTCAAACTATTGTCGATGCCGATCGATAACGTGTGGGATCCAGACGAAGCAAGACTCGTAATGTCATATTGGTGCGGAGTCCCCAACGAGTCATCAGTGCCCACACGTTGACCATCAATGAAAACTTGACTAATCCAATGCGGTCGCTCTAAGTGCAACAAGATCCGTGTCCCAACCCAAGTGGACGGGATATCAATCTTGCGTTGATACCATGCCAGCCCAACGTAGTGACGATCGGGTTGCAGCCAAAACGGACTCTTGAAATTGCCAGGCTGTGTGTAAGTTTGAAAACGCGACGATTTTAAAACAGACGCTCTCTCTTCGCCGATCCAAGTGGTATCGGGGCCAACCGGATCACCAAGACCGCTGTCACGCAGCGCCCCAGGCAAGTCAACCGGTACAAATGCAGGCAAGGGATCACTGGGAACCGTTGTGATCGATGATGCTGGATCAAAACGATGGCTGGGATCCAAACGGACTTGCCAAGAACCCGACAGATCGATGCCCCGCTCGTCTAGCGGACTCTTTGCAACCGCAGAGCCCAATAACGCCAGTACAAATCCTGATACGAGACCGACGATCGACATGAGGGGCGATTGCAACGGCATCGACTAGTATGGTGGGAAAGGAGGGTGGTAGGAAACTCGCGACAATAATCGGCAGAGATCAAGCCAGCCTTTAGTCCTGCCCGACGCAAGCTTACGATGCATGGATGCCTGATCTCTAACATCATAGATGATCAACTAGATCGTAGGGAACCATTACGATCATCTGTTAGCGCTTTCTTCGATGCCGAATTCGACGCCAAATCCAATGCCAAATCTCGACGCCAAGACAACAGCGAACTCCGAGGCCCCCCGCAAGGTGTTGTTGCTGGTCGAGTCTTCGCGGGCGTACGGGCGGGGGTGTTTAATGGGCATCGCGTCCTATGTCCGAACTCATGGACCATGGCAAGTCCTGCACCTCGAACGCGGGCTTCACGAGGAGGTTCCAGCGTTCATTCGCGGTCAGCATTTTGACGGCGTCATCACTCGACTTGAAAATAAACAGTTGGCCAAAGCGGTGACGAAGCTAGGCATCCCGACGGTCGATCTATTGGGGATCGTACTGCCGACCCATGGAATCATGTTTGACACCGATCCGGAAACCTGCTCGCAATTGGCGTTTGAGCACTTTCGCCAGCGAGGGTTCCAGCGATTGGCCTTTTGTGGATACAACGGCGTCACCTTTTCGGACCAACGTCGTGACGCGTTCTTGCGGCAATGTAAGTCAGAGGACATCACTCCATTTGTTTTCGATGCCAGCGAAAATACGGCCAATCCCAAAACAGACTTTAAAAACACAATCGAAGGCATCGTGCAACGCGAAGGGCAAGCCGAACTTCCTGAATTGGCATTGGTCCAATGGCTGAAGTCGCTGACCGGGCCAGTAGGAATATTCGCGTGCAATGACGTTCGAGGTCGTCAGGTTCTGCAGGCGGCAGCGATAGCAGGTCGTCGTTCACCTGACGAGATAGCGGTGCTGGGTGTCGATGATGACGAAGTGATTTGCGAATTGGCCAATCCGCCGCTCAGCAGCATTGAACCGGACACGCACCGCATCGGTTTCGAGGGCGCCATGGCGCTTGAACGCCTGATGCGAGGTGAGACGTTTGATCATCGCCAGATTTTGATTCCGCCGCGTCGCATTTCGGTCCGTCGCTCGTCAGATCTATTGGCGATTGATGATCAACAAGTCGCAGCAGCCGTTCACTTCATTCGCCAACATGCTTGCGAGGGGATCGGCGTCAAACAAGTCGCCGCTGCAGTTGCAATTTCACGCGTTACGCTCGAGCGACGCTTTCGCGCAATCCTTGACCGTAGCCCGCGCGAAGAAATCGAACGAGTCCGTATCGAACAGGTTCGCTTGATGCTGACCCAAACCCGATACAGCCTGATGCAGATCGCGACCATGACGGGATATCGATCGGACGCCCACTTGGTCACCGCGTTTCGACGGCACGAAGACTGTACACCGGGCGTCTACCGCAGACGATTCAAGAACTCGTGAACGAAATAAGTAATTCACAGCGGCAAACCGAACTGGCCAATGCAGCCTAAACCGCCGCGTTTAGCCTATGATAGAAACGTCCGGTCCCCAAAATCTTTCGAGCTTCGAGTGCAACGACACACTGTCTTCTTACTGATTGGCGGGCTTGTCTTGTTTGGCCTACCCAGCGGTTGTGGTCGCCCTGCCGAAACGACGAGCGAACCGCCAAATGCGGCAACCACTGATCCACTTGCGTTGATGCAGCAAGCGATCCAGCTTGGCCGCTGGGACGATGCAAACCAGCATGCCGATGCCGTGCTAATTGCTTTCCCCGACAACCCTGATTCGCTTGCGTTGGTCGCACGCGTCAAGCACGAGACGGGTGCTCGATCCGATGCGGCTGACTTGTTACTCGAAGCGTGCAAGGCCGAATCGTTTTCCATGCCGGCTCGCGTCCAGCAAACCGTATTGGCGTTGCTTGGCGTGGGACGACTTTTCGATGCCGTGGACTTGCTAGACAAGTCGGTTTCGAGTCACCCGCAACATTTCGATCTCCGGCGACTACTGTTCGATCTGCTGGCAGGCGTCGAAGACCTCGGCGCTGCCAAGCCGCACGCTGAACTGCTGATTCGTCAGCGTCATTTTGACGCCGCGCTGCTGCTATCGCTGGACACCAGTTCGCGGCGAAAGGAAGAGAACCGTTCGTATCAGCAGATGGTTGACTTGAATCCAAAGGACCCGCGTCCGCTGGTGGGGAAATCGCAAACGTCACTCGACCACGGGAATGTTCACGAGAGCATCGAGATCTCGAAAATGATCTTGGAAAAATTCCCGAATCACACTGCCTCACGAATGATCCTGGGGCGTGGATTGGTCGAGTCCAATCAATTCGACGCAGCCGCGGATTGGATCAGCACCGCATCAACCGCCGACCGAAGCAACGCGTGGTATTGGGTGATTCAGGGCGACCTGGCTCGGCAAAAGCAACGTTCAAACGAAGCCATCGCTGCTTACTGGAAAGCAATCGAACGAGACGACGGATTGCTGCAGGCTTGGCAAAAACTGGGATCGGCGATCATCGAATCACTGAGCCAACAACCTGACCATCCTGTGTTTCAAGACGCGTTGCCGATCGTTCGTCAACAAGTTCAGTGGCTCGGCGAACTGCGGCAGGCCAAGGAGGACTTTCAGTTCTCGGGATTCACTTCACCGGCTCATTGCGTTCGAGTCGCAGAGATCCTTGAACAACTCGGCCGGTTGTGGGAAGCCGAAGCTTGGACGGCCGTTGCCATGACGTTGCCGACAAAAGTTGATACGGCCGAACCGCTGCGTGCTCGATTGATCGGTAAACTGAAACGCGACACTCCATGGCAGTTGACGAAACCGGCTGACACTTCGCTGAAACGTCTGTCATCGCTAGACGTCGCCGACAATCCGCTTGAAGCCGAAAGAAACTATGAATCGCCCAAACGCCTCAAGTGGACGGGCGGTAACGAGCGACTGAATCTGCAAGACGTGGCCTCGACGGTTGGCGTCAATTTCTTTGGCAAAACAAGCGACGTGTTGAACGAACCAGGTTTGTTGCTTTACGCGACGGCTGGCTGCGGTGTCGGCGTGATTGATTTTGACAACGATGGATGGCCTGATCTGTACGGTGCGAACGCAGGCGGAACGCCGCCGAACCGTGACAGCCGCCCGAATGCCATGTTTCGAAACCTGTCGGGAAGATTTGTCGACGTTACCGAAAACAGCAAAACGGGCGACCACGGTTTTGCGCAGGGAATCGCCGTCGGTGATGTCAATGAAGACGGCTTTCCCGATGTGATCGTTGCGAACTACGGCCCCAATCGCTTGCTGATCAACAACGGCGACGGAACGTTCGCCGATGCATCGGACCGACTGCCCAACGAATCCGCGGCGGAATCACGTTGGACCACCAGCGTCGCGATCGCAGACTTCAACGGTGACGGGCTTTCGGATTTCTGGGAAGCAAACTATTGCGCCGGCTTGGACGCAACGCACCAGGTGTGCGCCGGCAAGGAGGGGGGGCCAAAGTCGAGCGTCTGCGCGCCGATCGCGTTCAAAGCGGAACGCGACCGTGTGTTCGTCGCCGGCACCGACGGCCATTTCAGCGATGTGACCAACCGATGGACTCGCTCGCCAAGCGTGCTGGGCCGCGGACTGGGGATCGTCGCTGGCGAATTGGACGGGCAACCGGGGCTTGATGTTTTTGTGACCAACGACATGACCGATAACCACCTTTGGGTTCAAGATCGCGACGTGCCAGATCACAAGACATCGCCAAAACTGGTCGAGACAGCAACGCTACGAGGATTGGCGGGCGACGGACGGTCGCAACCGCAAGGTTCCATGGGGATCGCAACCGGTGACATCAATCGCGACGGATATACCGATCTGTATGTGACGAGCTTTGCGGCCGAGTACAACACATTGCACCTGCAAGGTACTACGGCTGGATTTTGGAACGACCAAACCAGCCCAATGGGTCTGGCTGAACCGACTGTTTCGCTGGTTGGTTTTGGGACTCAAGCGGTTGATTTCGACAACGACGGAAATCTAGAACTGTTCGTCAGCAACGGTCACATCGACCCGCTCTTGCAATATGCCCAGCCCACCCAGATTTTCCGGCGCACCGCAGCCGACAAGATCACTTGCCAACCACCATCACACTATTCGGGATACATGGCCAACAATCACGTTGGCCGAGCCGTCGCGACGACCGACTTCAATCGCGATGGAAGGCAGGATCTTATCGTCACCCATCAAACCGAACCGCTCGCAATCCTGGAAAACCAAACACCAACTGACCATCACTGGATCGACATTCGTTTAGCGGGTCGATCGTGTGCCCGCGACGCAATTGGTACCGTGATTGACGTTCGCGCAGGCGACACGACGTATACCGCATCCCATTGCAGTGGCAGCGGCTACATGGCATCGAATGAACCGGTCATTCACGTTGGACTGGGAACCTATTCCGGACGGGTTTCCATCACCATCCGCTGGCCCGACGGAACCCATCAGACCTGCGACGCACTTGCGACGAATCAACAGTGGCTCGTCGCTGAAACGCAAGAAGCATTCGCTTTGTCCACCGACGCAAATCGATAGGCAAGATCCTTTTCGTTTTGAATTGTTGATAGGTTCATCGGCTGTTATGATTATCAGTACTTCAGCAGCGGCTGAACTCTCTATCAGTGACGCGTCCGCGGATCCTCACTTTCGATAAAACAAGGTTTACAATGTCTATGAAAATTGCACTACGATCGCTACTAATTCTGATGCCCTTGATGTTGGTCGGGTGCAGTGATACCGCAAGCGTCGACGTCGCGGCAGATGCCGAGCAAAGCGAGATCGATGCGTACAAGCAGATGGTTGCCGAAGAAGAAGCGGCCAACGCAGGATCGAACGAAAACTCGGCTGCACGGCCAAAGTAGTCGACTTGCGAATCGATCGCATAACATGAATTGAGTTTAAAGCGGGACAAGCTTTGCGGGTGACATCGAACGAATGACACCTTCAAGGCAGGTCTCGCTTTTTTGTTGCAAGCCAAGCAATTCAATTGATACCGGACGAACAACGATACATGTCTACAAAAAAATCTCGGATCCGCGAAAGACCCGAGATTGATGTGATTTTCTTAAAATCGAACGAAGCTTAGAACTCTTCGGAAATCGTTTCTTTCGAGGCTCGTGTACCGAGAGCTCCCCACAAACCGTACGGACTTTGAGAACCCGGCGAGTTTTGGTAAGTGGCGTCACCCCATTGATAGACCATTCGTCGATTCTGATCGCCAGCTTCAATCGAATCGGTGACGAACTTCACCGCTCCGTCGCCCATCAAAATGTGAGCGCCGCCTTGGTGACGACTCGAAACCGACATCAAGCTGCTGCGATTGATAGCACCATCCGAACAAACCTCTTTGTTGGGCGGTCGAACGGTATGGATCTGAGTGAATGTTGGGTTCGAATCAGCCCATCGGTAACCACGAGCCGAAGCAGCGCCCAAAACCGGTGCTGCCGGAGCCCAAAAGTTAGGACGTAGGGGGTCGATGTGCTGTTCGCACCAGTTGGGCGTCACCACAATGGTCCAGTGGTTGTTGTTCGTGCTGTACGTTCCGCCCGCGGTTAGCGACGTTCGCTTGTCCTTGTCGCCCAAGTCGGTTGCAAGTTCGCCCATCGCGATCGTGTTCGACAATCCATCAAGCACGTCGCGGAAAGCCGTTTGCTGCTCAGGCATGAAGAAACCACGGTGCGCGGCTCGTGCTCGCTGAGCTGATCCGCTGGTCGGTTGATACGGTATTGCCGTTGGCGCGACGCCGTGTTGCAAGAATCCGTCACGGATATAGTCGGTCGAGTCTCCGATCGAGGCACCGTAGTTGGTTCGCCCCAAGGCCGGTAAACCCGTACCTGGATCACTTGGGCAGCGCAGCGCTGGCAGTTCAGTCGCCCAAGGCTTGTAGTCAATGTTCTCGGGCGACGGCCCCATGGCAGGGAAAGCACCAGCGGCCGGATAAACTTGACCAGTCGCATTAGCAGTGGGATTGCTGATTTGTTCCCAAATAGCTTGCTGTTCAATGAACGGCGTCAGGC
>JBAUHR010000210.1:0-5630 GCA_049680385.1 Rubripirellula sp.
ACCAAGTTCTTTTTCAACATGTAAATCGCAACTGGAAAACCAACCACCATCCCCAGCATATGCAGCATCGGGGTCGACATGTGAAATCCGACCAGTGCCAGCGTCAGGATTTCCATGATTGCGTACAAAATGCCCAAACCAAAGATCGGCACATCGATGGGGTACGGCATCCACAGTGACCAAGTGAACAGACAATGCATGTTGTTCTTCGGGGCCCAGCACAGTGCTATGGCAATCAATCCAAAAATCACGCCCGAAGCGCCGAGGCAACCGCTCATTGATCCAAACGAAGCACCGTGGATCGCGAACATCGGAATTTGAGTGATCGCACCTTTCCCCAAACACAAAGTCAGATAGACCAAAGAGAATTTCCGCCAACCGATTTTTCCTTCGACAACCAATCCAAAGCACCACAGGAAAATCATATTGCCAATCAAGTGGCACCACGACGCGTGCATGAACGCACCGGTGATCCACTGTAGCGGATTGACCTGATCAAATTCGATGATCAACCAGCGATAGGGAGACTGAATGCTGCCGTAGACATGCCCCATCCCGGTCGCCAAGAACATCGCAAAGTTGATCACGATGATCGACACCGTCGCGATGGGACGATGGTAAATTGGCGCATCGGTTCCGTACGGAATCAGCATCCCCGTGGTCCGCCTTGGCAAGAGTTATCGAGCCAGGATCTCAATCAAAACGCCACCGCTGGCAACCAGATCAGCGTCCCAATCTTAAAAGGCTTAAGATCTTCGGCGTCGGGGCGCGCAGCAGGCGAAAAGAAAGCGAGTCGTCCAAAGTCTTCTTTCAGCCCTAGGCAACCATCTCAGCAGCCGAACGGGGATGCTACTTGATTCGCTTTGCCGTTTGGCGAGCGCCGTTTTGAAACAGTACCAGCGAGTTGCACTTGCCATTGTCATCGACGTCAAACGTTAAGGTCGCGTCGACCACTTTGTAGAACCACTCCGTATCGCTTTTAGCAAAAACCTGATGCGTCGGCTGATTCGTAACTCCCACCATCAGTTTTCCGTTCTTCACCGATACATCAAAAACAAATGTCGGTGCCAACTGGTATCGCCCTACCAAACGCTGCATCTTCTCTGGAGCAACCTTTACATCTGCGGCAAAACTGCGTGGCTTCACTTTTGCACCAGCCAGCATTCGAATCACATCTCCGGCTAGTTGATCCACTTCCATCGTCGATGTGTTCGTCAGGACCACGACCGCCGAACCAAGTTGGCGGTTGACCATCACCATCGAGTGGTAACCGCCCGTTTGACCGTTGTGCCATCGCGTGGAACCGTCACCGGCAAAGTGCCAGCCGAGTCCCAATTTCGCTTCGCCACGACCGCCAGCGTAATGTTCTTTCCAAGCCATTTCGATCGCTTTGCCGGTTGGGTTGTCCGGCGACTTCAAGCAAGCCTGCGCGAACTTTAGCATGTCCGTCGTCGTGCTGCGAATCCCGCCTGCACCGGGCATATCCGCAAATCCCCAGTTGGAATCGACGTCGCCGCTGGAGTCGTGTGGCGTTGCCAAACGGGATTTCATGGAAGCGTTCAATTCGACCCGTGTGTCGTTCATTTCCAGTGGTGTCGTTATCCGCTCGGCTAACAATTCGTCATAACTCTTGCCGGCCTTTTGACACAACAAGTGTCCCAGGAGTGATGCTGCGAAATTGGAATACTCTTGTTTTGACCCAGGTTCACGGATCAATTTGTGACTGTTCAGAAATTCATAAGCCAACTTGGACGTGTAGTCAGCGTAGGGGTCTTTGCTGGTCAGGCTAGGCATGTTGTCCGTCAAGCGAGGCAAGCCCGACATGTGCGTCGAAAGGTCGACCAACTTGATCTCGCGTTGTTTTCCTTTGGGCATTGTCACACCGGGCGGTAACAGTTCCTGTGCCGCTTGATCCAGTTGGACATCACCGCGGGCCACCGCATCACCCAGCAAGATTCCCGTGAACACCTTGGACGCCGACCCGATTTCATAAACCGTATTGGCATCAGGCTGTGATCCCGAATCGCTCGTTTTGCCTAAGTGGACCTGCGTCGCTTGCCCATTCTTGACGACGCCAATCGAAAGCCCCATCACCGTGTCAGATTCAACATACGGCTTCGCCAGCGACTCAATCTGTTTTGCCAAGTCCTGGCTAGAGCATTGCGACGCCGAAATACTGGCCGCAACCAACGCCACAAATACACACCATCGCTTTAGTACTGTTCCCATTGTCATCCTGCGTCTCCCTGGTTTTCTGTTTTAAGGAAATTGTCCTGAAACAACTTCCCGATTTGATCTGTAGCGGCAGGGCGCCAGCCCTCCGATTTCGCGGGAACGGACGGCTCGCGCCGTTCCGCTAAAAGCGGAAGTTGTTTCAGGACAATTTCTAAATTGCGCAAACGCCCGTGGTAATACCGTATCAGCTGTCCAACGTCTTCGCGATGCTTCGAAGCAACGTCACCTAGCAGGCATAAGCGAAAGCGAGTCAGGGCGAACAAAATCCAGATTCTCAATGGATCTGTGATAATGATCAACTTGATCCAGATCCAACTGAGCTGGGAGGGCCGGAGGAGTTGTGACCGGCAACGATTCAGCATCGACGACTTTGTCAACTTGCTTGGTGAAATCGATCCATCCATCGACTTCCGGTTGCTCAGCTTCGACAACGGATTCGCCCGGTCGTTTCAAGAAATCAGACGCTCTGCTAAGCGAATCCGATTCGCCCGACGCCAGGTTGTCTCGCAGTTGTGATTGCTCCGCCAGATGGTTGATCACCCCCAAAATATCCGCTGGCGTCAGCGTATCACTTCGGTTGACGTCTACGTAATGGACGATCGGTTGGCTACCGTCCGTTGCCAACAGGAAGTCGGGCTCCAATCGTGAACTGGCTCGCTGGGAAGCTAGCTGGTTGATCACCAACAGAATGTCCAACGGCGAAGTATGCCCGCTACGGTCAACGTCGAATCGATTAAGTGGATTGGTCCATGGTTTGGGGCTGGCCACGTTGACAATCAGATCACCCGAGGCCAACTGATGTTGAAATGCACCCTCGCGGAAAACGGGCGTCAGCGCCGTCCAGCCTGCTCCCCAAGTCAGCTTGTCGCCTGAGTCATGCACGAATGTCACTTCGGTCGCTGCACCGAAGACACGCAGGGCGTCATCGGCCATCAGCGAACCAGCATCATCTCTTGTTCCTCGCAAGTCAATTTTTTCGATTCCCGACAATGCGCCGTCGGCCAAACCAGTCAAATCAATTTTCGCGTCGGGACCAACGAATACCAGTTCGTCATAACCATCACCGCCGTCAAGGACCGCATCGTAAAAGCGAGTGATTTCGAAACGGTCATCGCCATCACCGGCATGAATTTCGATGGGCCGATGTCCCTCGTATAGATCGATCTGAATCGTTTCGCTTCTCGGCCCCAAGTTCAAGATAAACGGCTCTTGCAAATCCGCTGCTCCCGCCGCCACCGAGTAATCGCTGTCCGTGTCGTAGGCGACGATGTAAAAAGTGTTTTGATCCACCAATACCGTGTTGACAGCGTGATCGATCACGTCCACCAAAACGGGTGCCAATTCGAGGTCACGAAAATGGGAGTCGCTGTCGCTGGAAATGTTCAACACGATCTCTACTTGGCTATCCGGTTCGACTGCAAAATCCAGTACACCCGTCAGCCGAACCTCTTTGGGATACATCCAATTGCTGGGAGTAAAAACAAGCTGCGGGTTCGCAACGAGGAAGCCAGGATCCTGACCGGCGTCCACATCAATCGTGACGGGGGTCAAAGGCTGAGCCGAAAGGGACACTTCAAAAGTCGCCCCTCCACGAGCTTCGGAAAGCTGCAAAGGCTCGACGACGTTGTGAGACAATCCAGCCACATCGTCGTCAGTGATGCGTATTTCCACATGGGCTTCCGTCGTTTCGCTACGCGGCGCAAAAATCGGATCAATCACCAATGGGTCGAATACGATAGGCTCTGCCCACAAGGTCAGCGATTTGACGAAAGTCGGTTCGACCTGGGGATCATCGATCGCCTCGATCGTCACCGTGCGAGGCGTTTGCCAGTTTTCACTCGTGAAGACCAAAGCGAGCGGGCTTACCATTAATTGTTGACCGGGTTGCTGCGGAATGTGAACCGTCACGTCAGTGAGCGGCGCTTTGGCAAGAGTCACCTCAAATTCACTGGGTGCCTCGTCGCCTTCGCCCATTTCGATTGCGTCAAGCGACACCAGAATTTGATTGGTCGACGTGTCCAGCGTCGTGACGACGACCGACTGCGGCGCGACATCATGGAAACCGACATCACTTTGGGACGTGTCAACCGAAAATGTAAGGTTGCGTTGCTGCGTTCCATCAATCACTTGGTCGTCCACCGCCGTGACATCAACGTACTGCGGGACGAACCAGTTGTAAGGCTCGAAAACGATCACGTCCGTGCTGGCGGTCACTTCCGATGGATCTTCATTGGTAACGTTGATGCGAACAGGCATCGAGGGTCGCACATCTAAAGTGACGCTCACGCCTGTTTCGTTGCCAGCTTCAAACGCAACCGTTTGTCCGTCCCTATCGTCAACGGTGAAGCTGGCGACTTCATCGTCTGCTGTCGTCACGTCAAGGCTTTTACTCTCCAGAGAAGCGAAAGCCGGGTCGCTGTTGGGTGCAACCGAAAACTGCACATTAGTGGTTTGGGTTCCATCTAAGATTGTATCATTGATCCCCGTGACGATGATGGTTTGGTCTACATCCCAGTTTTCGGGTGTAAAGGTGAGCGTGCCCGTCGCTGCGGAGATCTCGTCGTCGCGATCAAGTGCGTAGGTGAGAGTCACATTCGTCAGTGGTTGACGGTCTAGACGCACCAGCAATTCGTCCGCCGTACCTGACTCAGCTACTGTCGTTGAACCATCGGTGTGAGAAAGCGTGAATGCGGCCGCGTCATCATCTTTGTTTTCGTAAGGGACGCTTTGCTGGACGAATTCGGCGAAAGCTGGGTCACTGTTGGCTGCATCGACACCGATGAAGATCGTTCCAGTTTGCGATCCGTCAACGACGTCATCGTCGACTCCACGAACGACAATGTCTTGAGAAACGTCCCAATTTCCTGGCGTAAATGTCAGTGTCGCAGTGTCAATCGTTGCTTCCGTGTCATCATCGGACGAGATTTGAAAGACGACATTTGTTAGCGGCGCCGATTCCATTCGCACCCGAATCGATTGCGAAACGCCGGTCTCGTCGATCGACAGCCCGTCGTCTGGTGATTCGATAATCAGCCATGCTTGGTCGTCGTCGCCTGTTTTAACGTTGATCGTCTGGTCACCTACATCGTGAAAAGCCGAATCACTTTGAGAGTCCAATACCCGAACACTGACCGCAGTAAGTTGAACGCCATCAAGCAGAGCATCCTCAACACCTTGCAAGGAAACTGTTTGTGGTTCTGACCAGTTTGCGGGCGTGAATACTAGGTGCGCTGGAGTCGCTGTCACTTCGGTTAAGTCATCGCTAATGACCTCGATCACGACGTTGCTAAGCGGTCCGGCCGACAATCGGACACTTGTTGTTCCTGCGATACCTGACTCGGAGATGTCAATCACTTGATCATTGCCTGCAATCACGACCCCGGCCTGGTTTAGAT
>JBAUHR010000211.1:0-4818 GCA_049680385.1 Rubripirellula sp.
CAAGATCGTTGGCCTGCTCGACACGCCCGACATCCAACGCCGACTCGAAACTGCGATTGCACGACGTCTGAAGACATCCGCGACCAAGACCCGCGACACGAAATCGCTACGCAAGCAGATCGCCGAACTCGAAAAGAATATCGCCAAGGGCGTCGAGCGGTTGTTGCTACTCGACGGCGACGACCAGGACGACGCGTCCCGCATGCTGGCCGATTGGCGAGCCAAGCGACGGACGCTCGAAGAACAATTGCAAGCGTCCGAGCCCAGCCAAACCGCGTCGACGGAACGCGAGGCCGCCCGCGTCGCGGCCGAACTGCACGGCTTGCAGGAAACGTTCGCCCTGGTCGATCCGGCGACGCTGAGGGCCGCCCTGGCGACCGTGATCGAAGATATCACGCTCTACTGGACCGACGGTGGCCCACGGAAATGGAAGTTCCAACGCGGCAAGATCCGCCTCGGTGGCAGCTTGCGCCTACTAGCTAGTTCCAAGAACAAAAGTACTCGAACAAGGCCGACACGTACGGTCAGATCTTGACGCTGACCCGGCACGACATCATCAACGATGACCTGTCGGCGTTCATGGACATCCCGCGTCAAATGGGACGATCGGGTGCGGAGTCCATCGACGACTTGTTCTTCACGCTGTTGCTCAAGAACGCTGGCTTCTTCTCATCGTCGAACGCCAACTTGCTGCAAGGTGCCGACACGAAGTTCGGTCCCGACGCGTTGACCGTCGCCAAGACCACCTTCCGCAAACAGAAGGCTGGCCCAGGCGGCAAACCCAAGGACCAAAAGCCGATCAACATCCGGCCCGAGTACCTGGTGGTGCCGGTGGAACTCGAAACCGAAGCCGAACTGTTGATGGGTTCGTCGCAATTGATGATCGACGCTCAGGGGTCACCGACAAAAATACCCGTCGACAACCCTCACCGCAACAAGTACCGCATTATCAGCACGCCGCATTTGTCGGACAGCTACTACCCAGGTGCTAGCGCCGCCGCGTGGTACCTGTTCGCCAACCCGAACGTGCTGCCGGCGTTCGAGATCGTGTTCCTCAACGGTCGCCGCACGCCGATTATCGAGCGAGTAGAAATGCCGCCGAACACGCTCGGCATGGGATTCCGATCTTACATCGACTTCGGCGTGAACTCGCAAGACCACCGCGCCGCCGTGAAAGTCGCCGGCGAGTGATCGCGGGCTGATCTTTGACCTTCTTCCTCAACCGTAAACACCGAGACCCATGCAAGCTCAATACATCCACGACGGTAAACAAGTCGACTTCACGCCCGACGTTGACGTGCCCGTCGGTTCGCTCGTCATTCAAGGCGACTTGGTCGGCGTCACGAAACGCGATCTCAAAGCCGACACACTCGGTTCGATCGCCGTTGAAGGCGTCTTCGACTTTCCCAAAGATCCGGCCGACGCCGAAACCTACACCGCCGGACAGAAGGTCTACGCGACCAACGACGGCATCGTCACCGAAGTTCCCGACGGATCGGTGTTCCTCGGCAAAGTCGTGTCGGACGCCGCGCCGACCGACAACGTCGTCCGCGTTCGTCTGAGCCAGTGATGAGCCGTGAGCAATCCCATCATCGCACCCATCGGGGCGACGTTCGTCCACGAAGGTGTGACGATCCCGATTGTCACCGAAGCTGAAATTCCGGCCGGCAACGTTGTCGTGCTGGGCAAGTTGGTCGGCGTCGCCAAGTTCGGTATCTGCCCCAAGTCACGCGGAAGTATCACGGTAGCCGGCGTCTTCAACATCGTCAAAGACCCGACGACCAACATCCCCGCCGGCACCATTCTTTACTGGTCCAAGATCAGTCACCACGTCATCAAGAACGCTTACGAGCATTCGATGATCGGCATCGCCGTCGAAGACGCACCGCCGAGCACGCTGCGAGTTCTCGTTCGCCTCAAACAATAAGGAAGTGTCGCCGTCATGGAAGACAAACTCAAAACCCTCTTTGAATCGCGACGCTTCTGGGCGGCAGCCGGCGGTGTCGTTCTCGTTCTCTTGCTGCCGTTCGAGGTCAAGCTCTTGGCAACCATCCTCATCGCCGCCTGGATCATCGGCGATTCGATCCGATCCACCAAAGCCATCTTGCTCGCGGTCGCGCTGAGCATGTTCGGCACCGTCGCGACCGCTGGTGACCTGCACGACACCTGCCGCGAAGCCACCGTGCGAATCCGCAACGGCAACTCGATGGGCAGCGGCACGCTCTTCCGAGAAAGCGAAGAGCATCTGTATGTTCTCACGAACGCCCACGTCGCCGGCACCGGCTTGGGCAATCGCGTCCAAGTCGAGTTCTGGAAAGAAGGCCACCAATCGCGACCGATCGAAGCCGAAACGGTCGCGGTCGCGTACATCCCGCGAGCGTACCGCGACATCGCCGTCGTCCGCGTCGATCGTCGAGCACTTGGCAACTACCGCCCGCCCGTGATCCCGCTCGCCGATTCGCAAGACTCGTTCAACTACCAGAACATCTTCAGCGTCGGTTGCCCAAGTGGACGATGGCCAACCGCCTTTGAAGGTTTTGCACTCCGCCGGCAAGCCAACGGTGGTGACACGATTCACTTCGTACCCATGCCGGCCGGCGGCCGGTCCGGTTCAGCCATCTTCGATGTCAACGGAGGCGAGGCTCAAATCATCGGACTGATTGCATGGCGAAGCACTGACTCGGGCGGTCACGGACTCGACGGCCGAGGTGAAACGCACGGTTACGGCATCGCGATGACGCATCAAGAAGTCTGGGCCGGACTCAGCGGCAAGCAAACGACCTCCTCGGTGTTGCTCGTTCCGCCGCCGGACGCCGTGCCACTTAGCACCAAAGTCGAGGAAGAGAAGCCGACCAAACCCGAAGTCGCTGACGGCGAAGAGAACCAAGGCGAATCCGACGAAGTCATTTTGAAATACTCGGATCCCTTCGCGATCGAACGTGATGTCGAATCCATTCGCGCCCAACGCTTGCCAAGTGGCATCCCCGCGACCGGTTCCGATCGCGACATCATGTTGCTCTACCAAGACTCCGTCACCGAAGGTCCGCAGTCCAGTCCGCCAGCACTCGCATACCAAGGGAGCTGTTGCCAAAACTGCGGCTGTTACCTGACCACGTCCGGCAATTGCCCCAACGGCCAATGCCCACTGCCGGATCGCCGACAACAACAACCCCAACAGTACGGACAAGACCGTGGCGGCGGTGGTCTGTTCCCAAGCCTGCCACGCAACCGCGAACAAGGCGAACTCGAAAACCATTTGCTCCGTCGCCCCGGTGAACGCTTGCGAGAACTCTGGCCGTTCCCGTCGATGCGAGACATCGTCACATGGTCGATCGTCGCGTTCTTCGTCCTCTACTTCATCGGCAAGTTCGCCAAGGCAAAGGTTAAACGCATCGTCAACGACCTCGCGGTGAATCTGGCGAATGCCGATGACGAAGTCGAACCCGAACCGCCGGCACCCAAGCCACGAGCCAGAGCAAAGCCGGCGGCAACGCGAACCCGCAAACGCACCGCCGCCAAATGAGCGACATGCTTCACAAGGGGCAGTCTTGGCTCGCCGCCAAGCTGACCCGGTTCGCCTCGCGGATGGTTACTTACCAACGCGATGATCTCTCCGTCGAATTGCCAGCCACCATCGGCAAGTCTGAATACGAACAAGACGATGGCGAAGGCGTCATCACCCGTGCCCAAGTCCGCGACTTCCTGATCAACACCAAAGATCTGCTGGCCTCGCCCATCGGAACATGGCCCCGCCGCGGCGATCGCATCCTCGAAACCGACGGCGACACCACGTTCGTCTACGAACTGATGTCGATCGGCAACGAGCCGCCGTGGCGATACAGCGATCCCTTTCGAGTCAAACTCCGCATCCACACCAAACTGGTCGACACCATCACATGAATGCATCCGCCGCCACGCCCGCCACCGTCATTCAAATCGCCGACAGCGTCGTGACCGAAATCAACGCCGCCGACCTGTCCAAGAAGAACATCAACGCGGCCCGCCTGTACGTTCCCGACTTCGACCTCGAAGACATGAAGGAACTGCGAGTCTCCGTCGTACCCCGCGAAGTCGAATACCTGCCGCTCGATCGAGCCACCAACAAGTTCCACGCCACGATCGACGTCGCCGTTCAAAAGAAGTTCTCCAAAGGCGACGCCAAAGAGATCGACCCGCTGGTGTTCTTCGTCGAAGAGATCGCCGACTACTTCCGGCTCAAGCGACTCAACTCCTACGTCGCCGCCCGTTGCATCAAGGTCGAAAACGCAGTCCTGTATTCCACCGAGCACTGGACTCAGTTCAATCAATTCACCAGCCTGCTTACGCTCACGTTTGAACTCGCCAAGTGATGCACATTCGGACGCGTGTTCGCTTCAACGCGAACCGCGTCAAGAAGAAAGCCGACAAGGCGTCGTTCAATTCGCTCGGTCATGCCGGCGGAGCGATCCGCAAGACCGCGTATCGCTCGATCCGCAAACGCAAGAACCCGTCGCGGCCCGGCAGCCCACCGAGTTCGCCAACCGGCCGGCTACGACGTTCGTTCCGTTACGATGTCGACCGCCGCGCACCGGGTGTCGTCATCGGCCCGGTCAACGAAATTTCCGGCCAATTGTGGCACCTCCACGAGTTCGGCGGCAAGGCCAAGAAACGCCGGCGACTCAAACGACATCGTTTCCGAGTCGGTCAGCACGGCCCCATCCGAGCGATCCGGCCCGGTAAGTTCGCCCGCATCGAACTGCAAACCGCCGCCCAAGCCAACCGCGCCCGCCGGCTGATCGACGAAGAGAACCAACGTCGCGGCGCAACCAAGCCCGTTCG
>JBAUHR010000212.1:0-2520 GCA_049680385.1 Rubripirellula sp.
AAGCTGAAGTCGAGTTGCTGAAAAGTCAACTTGCCGACCTCAAGTTGCAGGCCGCCAACGAGTTGGCGAAAGCGCCAGCCAAAACACCCGCCAAAGCCGCTGGCTTGGATGAAATGTCGGCTCAAGACGAAGCCTTCTCGACATTTTCGCTACATGTAAGCGATGTGTCGTTCAAGCTGGCTCAAGCCTCACTTGCCCGTGGCCAGTGGCCTGAAGCGGAAAAAATCCGCATCGAGGAATTCGTCAACGCGTTCGATTATGGCGACCCAATGCCTAGTCAGAACGAAATGGTCGCTTGCCGGGTGGAACAGTGCATCCACCCGTTCTTGCAACAACGCAACGTCATGCGTGTGTCGATGCGGACCGCTGCGGCCGGTCGCGCCGGGAGTACACCACTGCGACTGACGTTCTTACTGGACAACTCCGGATCGATGGAACGAATCGATCGCCAACAAACGGTCCGACGCGCATTCGCATTGCTCGCTCAACAACTCAAGCCAATCGATCAAGTCACGCTGATTAGCTTCGCACGTCAACCTCGGTTGTTGGCGGACAAAGTCAGCGGCGATCAATCACGGCAGCTTGTCCAGTTGGTTGAAAAAATGCCCAGCGAAGGCGGCACGAACATCGAAGCCGCATTGCAGTTGGCCTTTGAAAAGGCTCGCGAGCAACATGTCGATCATGCTCAGAATCGCGTCATTTTACTGACCGATGGTGCCGTCAACTTGGGCAACGCCAATCCGGAAGGCTTGTCGCAAATAGTCACGACCATGCGAGACGCCGGGATCGCGTTTGATGCTGCCGGTATCGGTGCCGAAGGGCTGAACGATGAGGTCTTGGAAGCGCTGACTCGCAAGGGCGACGGTCGCTACTACTTGCTGGATAGCGTCGATGATGCCGACGACGGCTTTGTCCGTCAGATCGCCGGCGCACTTCGTCCCTCAGCCAAGAACGTAAAGGTTCAAATTGAATTCAATCCTAAGCGTGTTGGACGCTACAAATTGTTGGGCTTTGAAAAGCACTTGCTGAAGAAAGAAGACTTCCGCAACGACACTGTCGACGCCGCCGAGATGGCTGCTGCCGAAGCGGGAGTGGCGGTGTATCAGTTCCAAGCGAAAGCGGATGGCAAAGGGGATATCGGTTCGGTGTTTGTACGATTCCAAGACTTATCGTCAGGGCGAATGATCGAAAACAGTTGGCCAATCCCGTATCAGAGCGACGCGCCGCGAGTTGATCAGGCAGCAGCATCACTACAAATCGCAACCAGCGCCGCAATGCTGGCCGCAAAACTTCGCGGCGAACCGTTGGGCGAGACAGTCGATTTGCAAACGCTGTCAGGTTTGATTTCCGGTTTGACGGAACAAGATCGGAGTGCAAAACGAGTTCAGCAGTTGCAGTTAATGATTCAGCAAGCAAGACAGATCAGCGGGAACTAAGACGAACAGACAAGATGACTAACCCAAGAACTCTGGCTACCCTCTCCCGGGCCTAAGAGCCCGACCACTGCCCGCAAGCGGAAGAGGTGGCTGGGAGAGTGAAACTGGAGTCGTAACAACATAATCACTTCCATGACCAAAACACATTTACTCGGGCTCTTCGCAATCGTCGGTTGCATGCACCTTCCCTGTGCCGCGCAAAACGAAAAGGCGTCGATCAATAGTTCCATCGCCAACGACGGCACGGGCTCGATCATCGTCGAAGCACGTGGGCAGCTACCCGAAGCCGCTTTGATCTTCACAGCGACGTGCGACGCGACCGTCAACGCGGGAAAACAACACATCGATCAAGAAATCCGAGTGTCGATCAAGGTCATCCAAGGCAACGCAGAAACAATCAGCCTTGGCCTCAACGGCACCGACCGAGTGACAGCCGTCGAAGGCGACCAAATCAAATCGTGGTCCGTACGCCAAGTCGCAACGAACCGTTTTCTAGATCTGCAATTGAAAGAGAACGCTAAAGAGGTCAACCCACTCGTCAAGCTACAGTCCGACGCGTTCGATCTACCGGCCGCGGTCAGGCTGACGCACCTCTCGCCAGGCGATAGCGTTGGTTTTGATTCACAGATCAAGATTCAATACCAATCGGGTATCGCTGGCAGCGTCGCCAACGCGAAAGGGTTCTCGCCGATTTCTACCTCGAAGGATACTTCGCATTTCCGCACGTCGACCGGTGGGCAAATCGATCTCTCACTGCGCCGCACCGGTGCTTCGCCAGGTCCGGTCGATCTTGTTGATACGAAACTTAGCGGCAGCGTCCACGCCAACGGACAATCGATTCAGTTTCAACTACGTGGTACGGCGCTCGTCAGTGAACCGAATTCCGAGATCACAATTTTGTCAGGCAAAGCGGCGGCGATCAACGTTCCCGCAGACGCCAAATATCGCCTACGTCTGGCCATGGAGAACAAACTGCCGGTTCATAAACTGGTCTTTGCGGAGAAAGGCAAGTTTCCACTCGAGCTGAATTTCATCGCGACTCTTGCTGAATCGGGCGACGCTCGCAGTGCCGATTTCACGGTTG
>JBAUHR010000213.1:0-28688 GCA_049680385.1 Rubripirellula sp.
AATCGCCGCGTGGTCAGCAGATGTCAACAACACTCAACGCGGTGTCGACTGGCGGATGAAAATCGATGACGCTCGATACAAACTCAAGTCTGTCTACCCTAAAATTCAATGCTGACAATCCACTAGTTCGCAAGCCATCGTCCTTCAAAATGTCGGCACCGTTACTGCCGATCCGTCCGGAATCCCAAGACATCGCGGCGCTGTACCGCAAGGCCGAGGGGCTGCCGCCGAAGACGAAAACAACGCCGGTCGTGCCCAATGTCACGGACCAAGGTGACCTTGAAACGAACATGCGCGATTCGATCTTTGGGTTCATCCTTGAGATGCCCGATGCGGTTGGCAAAGAGTTTGGGTTTGAACCAGGTTTGTTGGTTTCGCTGAAGGTCAAGGACGTGACGATTCGCGGGCTGGTTCTGGAACACGAAAATCCCGACCCCAGTGCATTTGCAGCGATCAAGCGAGAGCAGAAGAAACCGGGCAGCTTCGCGACGTTGCGTTCTTCCAATGACAACGTCATCGTGAACATGCTGAAGACGGGGCGTAACGGCAGTCCACGGATTCCACTCAAAGACTCTGTCCCGGCGACGCTTTCGATTTGCAAAGATCGCGAGGGCAACCCGCAGACGATCGATTTGAATCCCGGCGCGAAAGGAAACACGAAGACTTGCGAAGTGCCGTTAAAACTTGGCAAAGCCGGCCCCAAGGTTGCTGGCCTGACGAAACTAATCGATAAGTGCTTCGCTTGGACTCAGATCTGTGTCTTTGAACTCGATGGAAAAACCCGAGCCGTCGCGGTCAACATTTGCCCTCCTCAATACCGCAAGGAAAACGGCGTCAAGAAAGTGTCGATGGCTGCCGAAATCACGGCTTCGGTCTCCACTTACATCGATGGGTACATGCAAGAGGACCAGGCCAAGCGAATGCGCAAGTACCCCGAAGGCATCGCCCGAGCATTCGACTGGGCTGCCAAACAGACCAAGGGCGGCACGGTCCTGCTAGATCGCTTCGAGATCGAACTGGATGACTGGAACCGATCCCGTTCGGTCAACGAAAAATTAGCCAAGGAAAAGGCGATCGAAGCCTGGAAAGAAGTACTGGGCATCAGCTAGAAGCGGTGGAGCAGGGGCAACCGCAGGCCAAAAATCAAGCAGCTCGATCTAAAGTCCAGGACGCGATGGGTGGCTAAGTCATGATCGACTGGATCGGCGTTCCCTCACTTCGTTTGAGTGGGCGTCCGATCGGCGTGTCGAGTTCTTCGTCGTAGGCGACGCCTAGGACGGCAAGGATGGTGGCGTGTAAGTCGGCGACCGTGACGGGATCCGAGACATCGGCGAGCGGCTTTTCGGAATCAAGTTTCGGGTCGGCTGCCGTCGCGCCATGCACGTGACCACGGCGGATACCGCAGCCGGCCAGCAGTGTTGAAAAACCGTGCGGCCAGTGGTCGCGACCTTCGGCAGGGTTGTGATTCGGCGTTCGGCCAAACTCGCCGCTGCAAACCACCAGCGTCGAATCGAGCAAGTCGTGATCTTCAAGTCGCTGCAGCAATGCGGCTAGCGCCGGGTCAAGCTTCTCGCACGCCGATGCTTGTAACGTGTGATTGGTAATGTGCGAGTCCCATCCGCCGAGAGTGACTTCGACGCAGCGGGCACCGACTTCGATCAATCGTGATGCGGCCAAGCATCCACGTCCAAACGGTGTGTCGCCGAACGCTTCGCGAATGGCTTTGGGTTCGGTTGTGACATCGAACGCCCCCAACTGTTCGCTGGACATCATTCGCAGTGCCGAGTCGGTAGCCGTTTGGTGCAGCGTCCGCTCGGTTTCAAGTTTTTGAAGTCGGCCGCGTCGAAACTCTTTTTCGACCACGTCGTACAGATCGCTGACTCGGCGTTCGAATCGATCTTCGTCAACGCGGCGCGTGATGTCGGGCACCGGCCCCGCAGGATCGTTGATTTTGAAGGCGTCGAAGGCAGCGCCTAGATAGCCGCCCCGGCCTGGTGCTTGGCCGGGCAGGATCGAGATGTGCCGCGGAATATCGGCTCCCGAATCGTCGGCATGGCACAACACCGCACCGATCGATGGGTGACGCAGCGTCGGATCAAGCCGGTATCCGTTCTTGATGTTGTAGACAGCCCGAGCGTGGTCGCCTTCCTTGCTAGTGACGCTGCGAACCAGAGATGTCAGGTGCATCATCTCGGCGGTTCGCGGCAACAGGTCGGAAATCTGGATCCCGGGGATCGTCGTGTCGATGGCTTTGACGTCACCACCGATTTTCGTGCCGACGTGCGGATCGAATGTTTCTAATTGGCTGGGCGCACCCTCGCACCAAATCAGAATCACGTTTCGCGGCTTGGCCGAATCGGTCAATCCTTGTTCGTCGGCGCGGGCGAGAGTCCGCGCGATCGACGACAGCATGAGCGCACCGCCACCGGCGCCCAGCAAAGTTCGACGCGACAAATGTGCGGACGGATCACAGAGATCGATCATCGTTGTGCCTTTATCGTTGTGCGTTGTGTTTCGCATGCCGCGTTGTCAGATCTGTCATCTTGGCTCAGTGATTCCAGGCCAGTTCGCTGCTGTTGAGCAGTACCCACATCATGTCTTCGACCGCTTTGCCGGTGTTCTTCGTTTCGGTGATGCGATTGACGAAGTGAGTTTTCTCGTCGTCGGTTGGATATCGATTTAGCACACACAGGTAGATCGTCTCGACGACCGAGGGATCGTCGGCGGCGAACATGCGAGCGTGGGCCGTTGTATTGAGTACGGGATTGTCTTCGGTTAGCTCTCTGAGTTTTTGGCCGTTCATCATCAGCAGGCGCTGGGTGATCGTTACCGAGTCGGTTGAAAACTCGTCTTCGCCGATGTCACCGTAACGCTGGACGAACTCGTTGTTGCCGGTGAACGATGTCAGTTGCAGGATCAGCGATGACTCGCGATCGGTACTCTTGATTCGCGCGGCTTGGATCATCGACCCGGCGACTTGTTCGGGACGCAGACGCACCAGCGGGAACACCGCACCGGCCGACTCCATCGCTTCGGTCACATCGAAATCGGCGCGGCTGTCGACACTGAAAGCTGCCGACAGGGCGATCAATCGAATCAGTCGTCGTAAATCAAAATCGTTTTCTACAAAGTCGTCGGTTAGCCATTCAAGCATGGGATTGCTTTTCGAATCCAGCGGCAAATTGTCGACGGCTTCGCCAGCCGGTCGTCCGTACATCAATGCCCATACATGAGAGACTGCGGCGCGGGCAGCTTGGCGGTTCTTGGGATGTGTGATCCAGGACGCGAGTCGGTTTCTGGCATTGCCTTCACTGGGCAGCAGTTCAGACAGGTACGGGACGGCTGGTTGAACGTCGGTTTCTTCGTCAGCGTCGAGGTATTTGTACTTGTAGTCGGCTTCGCCACTTCGGACGCCTTGCAGGCCGTTGCTCTTGGCTGATGTGAAGAACGCAGCGAGTTGATGAAAGTCGGTCTGTTGTCCTTCACGCGGTTCTTGGACGTCGCCGAGGCTAACGTTGCCCAGAAAATCGTTGTGACACTGCAGGCAATCGATTCGCAGACCCAGAAACGCTCGCGAAGTCCGTGCGGCCAAGCGAACCGGGTCGGGCGAGTTGTCGTTGCTGTCGTAAGTGGACGTCAGAAAGTTCACTTCCGGCCGATCAGTCCACAAGCCTTCGGCCAAGATCAGGTGTTTGACCAAATCGTCATAGCGAACGTCCGCAGCAAATTGCTCGGTCAACCAAATGCGAAAACGTCGCCGACGGTAAACGATGAATTGGCCTTCGTCGGTGCCAACCAAGAACCGCGTCCAGCGTTCACCCCAGTAATGGTGAAACCGCGAATCGACCAGCAGGTTATCTAGATGTGTCTGGCAACGGACCGATTCGGGGATTCGCTGCAGGTCACGGATTTCTTCCAACGACATGCCGCTGCCCACCAGAGCCAGCGACATACGCCGGCACACGGTCATCCAGTCAGCCGGTCGAGCTGGTTCGAATCCTGACTCTGCCAACGAATCGAGCCAAACTTGGTCGAGTTGCGAAAGCGGTTCTGCCAGCGTTTGCTTATCGAGCTGGCGATGGGATTCCGGCTGAGCCGACGACGCACCGGCACTCGTATTGACGGCCGAAAGGGCTTGCGACGTTGGATCCACACTTGCTGGATTGGGGGACGTCGGCTCGGATAGCCCGGCAACCAGATAGCCAAAGGCCAGTAACACCAAAAGCCCGAACCATCCCCAACGAATGGCGGACGACATCAGGCTTTTAAGGCGAGGCATGATAGGTGCAAATGGTTCGAGATCGAGAAGCCCGTTGTCGCTTATTCGCCAACGGAATCTCTATCTTGGCACACTTGATGATAAAAATCAGGTTTTGATTCGTATCAGTTCGTTTCATGCACCTACTCGGTGCGGTTGGTGACTTCCAGCAGGTGGTAACCAAAGTCGGTTTTGACAGGGCCTTGGACTTCGCCGACGTTGCCACCAAAGACAGCCGCGTCAAATTCCGGCACCATTTGACCGGGACCGAAACTGCCCAGTGCGCCGCCTTCGGCACCCGAGGGACACGAAGAATGTTGGGCAGCAAGAGCTGCGAAATCGGCACCTTCGGCAATCTGTTGTTTCAGGTCCAAACATTCTTTTTCGGATGACACCAAGATGTGTCGTGCGCTTGCGGTTGGCATGGGAAAGATCCTTACGTTTGAATTTGGCAGAGGTTATGCCGAGGTTATTTTGACAAGTTACGCAGCACGGTCGGCAGGATTCCGCCGTTTTGGAAGTACTGCATCTCAACGGGAGTATCAATTCGCACGACGCATGGGAACGACTTCACGCTGCCGTCGGCACTGGTTGCCGTGACCGTAAGCGTCGATCGTGGTTGCAGGTCGTTGGACAAATCGGGAATGTCGATCGTTTCTTCGCCGGTCAATCCGAGTGATTGCCAAGTGGCACCATCGGCGAATTCCAACGGCAGTACGCCCATGCCGACCAAGTTGCTGCGGTGAATTCGTTCGTAGCTAGCCGTGATGACCGCTTTGACGCCTAGCAACATCGTGCCTTTGGCGGCCCAGTCGCGGCTGCTGCCGGTGCCGTATTCGGCGCCCGCCAACACCACCAGCGGTGTGCCTTCGGCTTGGTACTTCATCGACGCGTCATAGATGCTCATCACTTCGTCGGTCGGCAAGTAACGCGTGACGCCACCTTCGGTGCCCGGTGCCAACTGGTTGCGAATTCGAATGTTGGCGAACGTGCCGCGAACCATCACGCGATCGTTGCCGCGGCGCGAACCAAAGCTGTTGAAGTCACGGATCTCGATCAATTTGTCTCGCAGGAACGCTCCGGCAGGTCCATCCGATGCGATCGCACCAGCCGGCGAGATGTGGTCTGTGGTCACGGAATCGCCGAGCAGTGCCAATACCTTCGCGCCGCGAATCGGTTGGATGTCAGGCACTTCTTGTCCGGTGACCGCATCCAAAAATGGTGGGTGCTGGATGTAAGTGCTGGCGTCGTTCCACGGATAGATCGCACCGGTGGCAACGTCGATCGCATTCCAAAGATCGTTGCCTTGGACCGCGGCCGCGTACTCGCGAGTGAACATTTCCGGCTGGATCGACGAAGCGATTGTTTCGCGAATTTCATCCGATGTTGGCCAGATGTCTTTCAGGTACACGTCGTTTCCGTCGCTGCCCTTGCCGATCGGTTCGGTGACCAAATCGATGTCCGTGGTTCCGGCCAACGCGTAGGCGACGACCAGCGGTGGGCTGGCTAAGTAGTTGGCTTTGGTCAGCGGATTGACGCGGCCTTCGAAGTTGCGGTTGCCTGACAAGACAGCCGATGCGACCAGGTCGCTGGTTTTGATCGCGTTGGCAACGGGCACCGGCAGCGGACCGCTGTTGCCGATACAAGTCGTGCATCCATAGCCGACGGTTTGGAAACCGAGCTTATTGAACGACTCCGTCACACCCGCCTTGTTCAAGTACTCCGTCACGACGCGTGAACCAGGGGCGAGTGACGTTTTGACGTGCGACGGAACCGTCAAGCCTTTGGCGACCGCTTTCTTGGCCAACAAGCCGGCACCGATCATCACTGATGGGTTGGATGTGTTGGTGCAAGACGTGATCGCGGCGATAACCACGGCACCGTGAGTGATCTGGCTGCTGTGCCCGTTGTCTTTGACGTCGGCGACCTTGCCCAGTTCGCTCTTGTCCAGACCGAAGCCCGATTTGCCGACCGGTGCGGTCAACGAATCGTTGAACGCTTGCTTCATGCCGGACAATGCGATGCGGTCTTGCGGACGTTTGGGGCCAGCCATCGATGGCTCGATCGTGCCGAGATCCAGCGACACGGTCTTGGTGTAGTTGAGTTTCGGACCGTCATCGGTTCGGAACAGGCCTTGTTCCTTGCAGTAGCTTTCGACCAGCTTGACGTTTTCTTCGGTGCGTCCGGTTTGACGCAGGTATTCCAGCGTGACATCGTCGACGGGGAAGAAGCCCATCGTCGCGCCATATTCAGGGGCCATGTTCGCGATCGTCGCGCGGTCGGCGACGCTCATCTTGTTCATGCCGGTACCGAAGAACTCGACGAACTTTCCAACCACGCCTTCGGCGCGAAGCACTTCGACGACTCTTAGCACCATGTCCGTCGCGGTTGTGCCGGTTGGCAACGCGCCGGTCAATTCGAAACCGATGACTTCGGGCATCAACATGTACAGCGGTTGGCCAAGCATGTTGGCTTCGGCTTCGATGCCGCCAACGCCCCAGCCCAAAACGCCAAGTCCGTTGATCATGGTGGTGTGGCTGTCGGTGCCGACCAATGTATCGGGAAGCGCGACGGGACCATCGGGTGTGTCTTGCAGGGCAACGACACGAGCCAGGTATTCCAAGTTGACTTGGTGGACGATGCCGACGTTGGGTGGAACGACCGAGAAGTTATCGAACGCTTGTTGGCCCCAACGCAGGAACTCGTAACGTTCCAGGTTTCGCTGGAATTCAATCTCGACGTTTTGCGACAGCGCCGAATCGCTGCCGAAGTGATCGACTTGGACGCTGTGGTCGATGACCAAGTCGACTGGGATCAGCGGATTGATTTTTTCCGGGTCGCCACCGATGCGCTGCATCGCCGAACGCATCGCAGCCAAGTCGACGACGGCGGGGACGCCGGTGAAGTCTTGCAGAACGACGCGGTACGGTTTGAACGGGACTTCTTGTTTGGCCGGCGCCGCAGCATTCCAGGCAGCCAAGTTCTTGACGTCGTCTTCGGTGACTGAAAAGCCATCGCAATTGCGAAGCACGGCTTCCAGCAGAACGCGGATCGAGAATGGCAATTTGCTGACCTCGCCCAATCCGGCCTCTTCAAGCTTGCTGAGGCGATAGATCGTGGCGGTGCCGCTGCCGGTGTCGAACGTGTCTCGAACGCCAAATGGATCAAACGTCACGGTGTTGTCTCTCACGAAGGGAATGCTGCGTAAATCGCAGCGATAGTTTAACAATCGTGGCTCTGGTTGTCTGCCGGCCCGCCCGACTGATTGGCGTAATGGCGTGGGTTCTTGCCGTTTACGCCTGTGACAGCCCCGCAATCGGCAAATGTCAAGATAGAGAGACTTTGCCGGTCCTTTCGGTTCTCTTGGTCGTTCGGGTTCTGCGACGTCGATACCTTCTATCAGATGTAACGAAAAATCGTTTTCGACGACCAATAAGCCGAGTTGAGATATGCCCTTTCATCGTTCTTCCAAACGCCGTGCTCTCGCCCTCATCGTTGCCGGTGGACTGTTCTTGGCTTCACCTGTCTCCGTATTTGCCGGTGACTTGGACTGTGGATGCGAGACGTCCTGCGACATGATGCCGCTGTTTGAACCAACCTGCGGCGGCGAGGTGAGTTGCGGTCTCGATGGCGGATGCGATTCGCCGACCTGCGATTGCCGACCCAAAAAGTTCTCGCTGCCGAAATTGAAGATGCCTCGCATCAATATGAAGATGCCGCGTATCAACTTGAAAAAGACGGTCGCCTACAAAGCGCTCGATTCCGTTGCCGGCGGTATCGAGACGGTCCTGGGGCTGGATAAATGCAACTCCGGCTGCAGCGACATGACGTGCGATGATGGCTGCGACACGGCCATGATGGGCGAGTTGGTTGTTCCAATGCCGCCGCAAATGCACACCTACGCCGAGCCTATGCACATGCATTCGCAATCGATGCCGATCCAATCGATGCCGTCGAATATGGCGCCGACGAACGCTGCACCGATGCACTCACCCGTTTCGCCGATGGCCGAACCGATTGTGGTCCAGCCGCGAGCGGCCGAAACTTGGAGTCAACCGTCGCCTGCCCCGCAGCCACGTACGCAAATGCGGATGGGCGAACCGACGATCAATTCAGGCTCCGCGATCGAAACATCACCAAGAACTCAGCCGCGTACTCAGCCACGGACCCAGCCGCGTGCGACTCCGCAGCCCCAGCCACTTGAACCTGCACCTAAGGTAGCGCCCCGAGCTAAATCATTGCCAACACCAGCCGTCCCGGCCCCTGCGATTCCGGACGACAAAGAAGACTCGCTGTTCGACTCGCTTTCCGATCCTTTTGGCAACGACGAAGTTCATGTGCGTCGCTACCAACCGGTTCGGCCGAGTAGCTACGAAGCCGAAAGTAGCACTGATTCGCGTCCCGAGCTTTCACGCAGCTCTCACACGTCCAGCCGACGGGTTCGCAGCAGCCGGTAATGGCTGCGGTAGGCATCGACCATCGCGGGAAGCGAAAAATCGTTTCGCATTCTCGCGCGGTTGATTTCACCTGCCTGATTCGATATCGCGGCGTCGGTCAGAAACGCATTGGCTAGATTCGCCATTGCCGGGCCGTCGCCGATGTCAAAGGTCTGGTTCTGCCAATCGTGCGAAAGCAGTTCCGCAGATCCTTCGGCGCGACTGCAAACGACCGGTCGACCGGCCGCCATCGCCTCCATGGCAACGTTTGGCATTCCTTCGTATCGGCTTGGCAGGATCAGCACACGGCAAGCGCGCATCAGCGGTGCCACGTCGGGCTGCCACGGCAGCCGCTGGACTCGGTCGCTGCCGATTTCTTCGCACCATTGGTCGATCGCATCGCGGTCCGGGCCATCGCCGACGATCAATAGCCTTCGATGGGTTCGCGCCGGGGCAATTGCCGAGATCTGTTGCTGTAAAAGATCAATGCCTTTTTGCGGATGCAAGCGTCCGACGAACAACGCCACCGCCGATTCGGCTGGCCATCCTAGCGTGGTCCAGTCAAAGGGATCGCCGACCGAAAATCGTGAAACATCGACACCGTTGGGGATCACGACCGACTTGTCGGCTGGGCAGCGCAGTCGCTTTGCGGCAAACGACTCAACTGCCTTGCTGACGCAGGTCACCGAAGTCATTCGCTTGATCGCCGATCGTTCAATCGGGCAGCGGATCGGATTCGCATCAGCGACTCGCAGGCCCCCGACTCGGATCGGGATGTCTGCCGAAACGGCCGCCCAGGTGCCAATCACGTTGGCGTGAAACAGAAACGTTTGGCACACATCGGCGGGCGATGACCGCATCCACTCTTGCAGCCGGCGCTTGGCCGATGGGAATTGCCAAACCGAATCTGCTCGCCCCGATTCGACTTCGATTCCCGAGGCACGCAATCGATCGACCAGCAATGACTGCTCGCCGCCGGGCAACGAACCGATCGAAAATACTCGAACGTCGTCACCGGCCACCGTCATCGCCGTCGCCAGTTCCGTCAGGCAGCGTTCGGCGCCGCCGACAAACAGTTCGGTGATGACAAAGTCAATTTTCATGCCGTCATCGTTAATGAAGTTCGTCGGATTGGCAATCCGGCGGCCGATGGGGGCGAACGCCCGCGGTAATCAGGCCCAGTGGCTTCCGATTCCGCTTTACGGCGGGGCGACGCCATGCGATCGCCGGTGCGTCAGGGATCATGACCGCTGCATTCGGTGCAACAGGACGCTTGGGATCGCGGAATAGCGCGGCTCGATCGGATTCCCGATGCGCGTGAAAACCTTGTGACCGATGCTTTCAGTGGATGACGCGTGTGTACGTCGTCCGCTAAAAAAACTTTCCTGCGAGAACGATGATGAACGTGACAACTTTCACGATCGAATCCGTCCACGGTGTCAAACAAACTCTCAGTTTCGAGAACTTCACCGTGGGGCCACAGCCCCAGCCGAAAAAGACACAGCGGCCAATGGCTCAGTCGACATCGAATCAGCCGGCGGCCAACATGGCAACGATGCAATCTGCGACCACGTCAACTGAGCCGCGCCGCTAGGAAGTCGGTCGAAGAATTTCGATTGCGATATTCTTCCTCCGCCGACTTTTTAACGCTGTCGCTTTGCTGCCGCCAAGCCACCGGACGCTTCGAACAGCGTTAGGGCTTGCACCGTTTCACGAACATCGTGGACACGGACAACGTTCGCACCCGCGGCGGCAACCGCCAAGGTGACGCCAAGCGTCCCGGCCGTCAGATCGGTTGCACCGCCGCCAAGCAATTTGCGAATGAAACCTTTTCGCGAATGACCAATCAGGATCGGGCATCCGAGGTCGGTGAATGTTCGAGTTGCTTTGAGCAGAGTCAGATTGTGATCGTGCGTTTTCCCGAATCCGATCCCGGGGTCCAAACAGATTCGGTCGATTGAAATTCCGGCCGCCAAACAGAGATCTCGGCGGGCCATCAAGTAGGCGTGAATTTCAGCGACGACGTTCTCGTACGATGGCGAGTCTTGCATCGTTTGCGGATTGCCCTGCATGTGCATCACACAAACGCCAACACCGGTTTGGACGGCCACGTCGACCATCGCCGGGTCTCCGTCAAAGCCCGTGACGTCGTTGATGATTTCAGCACCGGCTTGAACGGCGGCTGCGGCGACGGCGGACTTGCTGGTGTCGATGCTGATTGGGATCGAGATTTTTCCGGCGAGTGATTCAATCACCGGCAGGACACGATCGAGTTCTTCTTCGACGCCAACGGGATCGCTGTACGGCCGAGTGCTTTCGCCGCCGATGTCGATGATGTCGGCGCCATCGTTTTGCATCGCAATCGCGGTCGCCACGGCAACCTCGGCATCGTGATGTTTGCCGCCATCGGAGAAACTGTCGGGCGTGACGTTCAAGATTCCCATCACCAGTGGACGGTGGGAAATCGTCAATTTCCGGCGACCGAGATTCCAGACGAGCGGATAGGAGACACCGTCACGCGACATCGGCTACCACCGCATTTCCATTTGCGAAACGATCCGCGATGCCAAGTCTTCGATTGCGGCTTGCATGGCTGAATCAACGGACTGGCCGGCTTCGGGAACAAATCGCGAGTCCTGACCAAAGTTGATCGCGAACTCGCCGTTGGGGGTGACTGCGTTCTGCATCAACAACTCACCGCCTCGACCAGTCCAAGTGGCCCGAACTGAAACCGCAGCATCGAGTGCACGCGGATCGTCGGTTCCCGTTTCGGTCAGCACACGTTTCGATTCGTTCACGACTCGGCATACCAGCGTGCTGTCCGCGTTTGGATCCCCGGTCACCTTGTACGGCGTACGGTCTTCGATTTCACGGACCAGGGCGTCATTCAAACGCACCCCTAGGTCGTGCCGAAACGTATCGTTGCGGACGATCGGAACATGAACGGTGCGGATCCCCGGCCGGAACATCGACACGGAACCAAATCGATAGGCGGCGCATCCAGTTGCCCCGACGACCCAGGAAACCATCACCATCAAAGTTGTTAACCGACTGTTCGCGATCATCGATAAATGGATCCCGATGGGCCTGACGAATCCGTTTCCACTGGCAGATCCATTTTCAGCGGATTCCTGGGCCGTGACTCGGGGAAGATTGTCGTTAGCCATGACAGTCGCTGAGTTGGGACTGCGGGTAGCTTTTCAATCTTCGTCAACCGTTGCCTCGCAATTTCAGCTTGCGGCGTGTCGCCATACTTTTCCAGCAACTCGTGGTAGTAGATACCGGCCGCTCGGTACTCTTTACGTTTTTCGCGGAAGCTAGCCTTTTCGGCCAATGTCTCGGCGCGGTGGAACTCGATCGTCCTAGCTGCTCGCGCGATCATCTCGCCATGTTCCGTGCCGTTCAATTTCTCGGGGTAACGAGCCCGCGTCTGCTGGACCAGTTTTTCGGCTTCGTCAAGAATCAAGCCGCTGTACTTGGGACCAGCGTAGATTTCGAGTTTGCACTGGACGCCTAGCATGTGGGCAAGGAACAAGTGCTCACTGTCCGAGAATGTTTCACGTAGGTCGGTCAGGAATTCGTCCGCGTCTTCGTATTTCTCTTGACGAATGTACTCGGCGGCTGCGGCCATTGTCGCATCATCGGCTAGACGTCCGGTCGGGTCGTCGTAACGGATTTGGTCGAGCACTCGAATCGCGTGACCGTCGGCGTCCAGTCGTGGACGCGACGAGTCGGTCAAGTTCAGCGGGATCCAACTGCCTTCGTTCGCCTTGGCTGTTTCGATCCAATACCGGCTGACCGAAAACAGTCGCGCGGCGACTCGGTCGTTGTGCCGGTTGCGAGGAAACTCTTTTTGCAATTTTTCGTAGGTGTCGGTTGCCTGAGTCAGTTGGTCAGCAAAGAAATAGCTTTCGGCGCGCATGAACATCGAGTCCTGTTCCAGCGCCGATCCTGGTGCCGATTCACCGGCCTTCTTGAACTGTTTGGCGGCTTTGGCGAAAGTCGCTTTCCGCTGTTCGGTGGGCTGCGAACTAGCCAATTTGAACAGCCGATCGCCCTCTTTGTAGAACTGTTTGGCTTGGACTTGGTCCTCTTGTTCGCGGCCGGTCAAAAAGTTTGTGACCGATTTGGTCGTCTGTTTGGTTTTCTCGGTCAGCGAACCGTCCGCTCGAACAACTTCGTTCGCGGTGCCAGGATTGCTTTCGCCCGAGACTTGCATGATCGGATTGACGGTTTCCGCGGCGTACAGATCCGTTGAATCATCGCGCACCCCCAGCGGATTCCTCAGTGCCGCGCACCCACTAAAATTGGTAGCTGCGAATGCCAATAGCGTTGCCGCGGCCAATTGGTTTGGGATCGAGCGAGATTTCTTGTTGGGGTTCGCCGACATCGTGTTCCTATCCATGTTTTGATCAGTTCGCATCCTGCGATCAGCTCTCGGTCAGCGGTCAGTCGGGTTGTCGACCGTTGGGACGGCCAGGGTGGGCGAGGCGATCTTGGTCGGTAAGAAAGCCTGCATTCGCGGCACGTTCCCTACCACTGTTTGAATGTATCGGTTCATCAGAGCGCGAAGCTCGCTATAAAGATGGCTTGCAACTTGAGTTGGCAAATGAGTCGTTTCAGCTTGCAGTCGACGCAGTTCGTCAACGCCGCGGCCTGTGATCGAAATCGTTTGTTGTTGGCGAGGCCGGCAACGGTTGCACACAATTCCGCCGGCTGAAAGCGAAAAAGCGATCCGGGCGGCAGCGTCCACGATTCCGCCGCAATCCGTACAGCGATCCGTGCCGGGTGAATGCCCGAGCAACCGCAGGACTTGCGCATCAAAAAACAGCAGCGTCGAAGCGACATCGCCGCTGCCGTCGATCTGGTTAAGTGATTGGATGGCCAAGTCATAGACTTCGGGGTGAGGATCGTGTTCGTCGGTCAATAAACGCAGCATTTCCGCCACGTGGTAGCCTGCGTAGGTCCGCTCGAGTGATTTTTCGCCGCCACGAAACCGCCGGTGCAGTTTGGCTTCGGTCAATAAATCGAGCGAATCGGAAGACTTCCTTAGAACGACTACACGACAAACGGCCAACAGGTCAAGCGCGCCTTCGAAAGGCCCCTTCGGCCGGCGGGCTCCCTTGGCGAGCGCCGAGATGCGGCCAAAGTCCCGCGTCAACAGCGACACGATCAAACTTGTCTCGCTGAATTCGATCGTTCGCAATACGATCGCCGTGGATTGCTCGGCCGACAAAGGTGATTTCTCTTTGGATTTAAAACGTGGGCCTAGTGGATTCAGACGTTTTTACAATTCGCCCATTTCGCCCAGCGTCGCCAGCAGTTCGCTCATTTCGGCCGCTGCGTGCGAGTCACCTTGCTCCCGTGCCTGATCGATTCCGTCACGCAGGTTGGTGCGAGCTTGCTCGATTTCGTCGATGTCCACCAACAATTGTGCGGACATAAAGAACGCTTGGATCATCGGCGGTTCGTTTTTCATCAGTTCATCAAAGATCGCCAAGCTCTTGGCGTTCGCGCCTTCGCTGCGCAGTTCCATCGCCAACGAGTACCGCAAAAAAGGGTCGGTCGGGTCGTCCGCCAACATGGCTTCAATTTTCTCGCGGCGATTCATGATCGATCTTTCGTTGCACTGGAAACTTGTCGATGGGGGAAAGCTCGCGATTGCGAAGCGAATTCACGACCGTTTTAGGTCAGTTTCACGCGGTTTGCCATCCGACGATTGATTCGGTGATGCCCGTTAAATCGGAATAATCGTTAAAACGGGTTCAATGGGCGCTAGCTAACACGCCGATGAAAGGATGACCAGATACCGTTTTTCCGCCAACGTTTGAGATTGACGCATGGACCGCGTAAACCGTCGATTCCTTGTTCTTCCAACAATGATCGCCATCCCCGCCCTGCTGTTGATGGTTTCACTTACAAGCGGTGCATCGCCGAGCGATGCCGCCCAAAGTGCTAACTCACCCGGCAAAAACGTGAAATTAGCAGTGGCTCAATCCCCTGCTGGCGCAAACGTCGGACAAGTCCGGCAAGTCGCCGGCAAGCAGCTTGAGCGCGGTGATACGCGACCCGGCTTGCTGGAACGTTTGACCGGTGGCAGCAACAGCAGCCCGCAATCTAGAAAGCCGAATACGCAATCGCCACAACCGCGTGGACTGCTCGATACATTGTTCTCGCGAGAATCCAGCGCAAAGGCTCCGGCCGCGACAGCGCCAACTCAAAACAAAGCGGATGTGAACTGGGACGGAATTCCGTTTCATAAAGCCAGTCCGGGAAGCGTCGCAAAAGCACCGGCACCGATTCGCGATCCAAAATCATCACCAGCCAACACGGCGACACGAGTCATTCGTGGTACCGCGACTCGGTCCGTCCCGACACCGGCACGAACCGTTTCAAATCGTGCAAGCAATGCACGCGAAATGGCCCCCGCACCCACGGTTGCTCGGCGGTCGACTGCGGTTCCTGCGATTCCAAAACCACCCGCCGAAACTGCGATTGCCTCGACAAACGCATCGCTGTCCGACGATTCCAGCAGCCGTCGAAGCGGCCGACGCGAAGTCGCTACCTATGCTGCTCCCGCGCCAACTCGCCGAGCTCCGCAATCGGCGGCTACCTCATCATCGTCCTCAATCGCGAACGATGACAGTGTTGTTGATTTGGTGCCTCGTGTAAGTCGCAAAGAAATTCCCGCGACCGAGACGAAGCCCGTCGCTGCGAAAGCGATCGCAAAGACAACAGCACCCGCCGCAAAGCCAACTCCTGCGGCTACCCCAACTCCGAAGCCGGAAGTTGCAAAGCCTGCAGTCGCAAAGACAGAAACACTCGAAGTCGAAAAAACAGAAGTTGCAAAGACTGAGACCACCAAGCCAGCGTCGCAGACCGTCGCAGCCACACCGTCGGCAACGCTGAGTGCACCTTCGGCCGTGCCCACTCCGTCTTACACAACACCGGTTGATCCGGCTACGACGCCGGTTCCACCGTCGCCGGCGGCAACCGTTCCTAGCCAGCCGTACATGGCTTCGCGTTCGGCCGAATCGTTTGCTCCGGTCCCCATGGCAACCATCCCCGCCGCGACGGTTTCCCATCGCGCGGGACCGCCGGTCACTGCGTTCGCGCCACCGGCACCAGCGTCGACCAGCATTGGCGCACCAGCGACCAACTATGGCGCCAGAAGCACAGCGATTGGGTCAGGCGTGGCGAACGACAATTTTGGTTCGGCTCAAATCACACGTCCTTACGTCAATCCGCCAAACCCAACTGCCGGATCGAATCTGTCGTTGCCGAACAGTTCGACACCAACTTTCCAAACTGCTCGTGCGACTCCCGACCCATTCGACGACCCCTACGGTCGTCGTGATGGCCGGTTGAACACGTCTACGCCAAGCTACGGTACCCGTGCATTGGCTCCGGCGACTGCCGCCGCGACGAGCGTGCCAATGCATGCGATCGATGGTTACCGAGCCAAAGATGCCGAGCAAGATTTGGCTGCCGACGAAGACCAGTTCAACCGTTCGAACACGAGCGTTCGCAATCAAATGCGTTCGGCAGTGTCGCAAGGTTCGTCATCACTCGGTGCCGGCATGGCGTCATCGGAATTGCCAGGAATCCGAGTGGTCACACGTGGGCCCAAGGAAGTCACGATTCGTCAAACCAACGAATATGAAATTCGCGTCGAAAACCGCGGTGCGATTGACGCCGAAGGTTTGATCGTGCGAGCGATGATTCCTGACTGGGCCGAAGTTCGCGGTCAAAACGTGACGCACGGCGAAGTCGAAAGCCAAGGCGAAGGAACCGTCGAACGATTGGTTTGGACGATCCAACAGTTGCCAGCCGGTGCATCGGAAACCCTGTTCGTTCGCTTGAACGCAGCTCGCAGCGGTACTCACGACGTCGACGTCGACTGGACATTGATGCCGCAAAAGAGTGTCGCACAAATCAACGTACATGAGCCACGACTGGACCTGACGATCGAAGGTCCTCAGGAAGTCGTTTACGGCGAATCACAGGCTTACAAAGTTCGCGTGCTGAACCCTGGTGACGGAGTGGCTCCGAACGTGGTGTTTACGCTGTCGCCGAACTCGGCAACGCCGCAAACTCAGCGAATTGGCGACATCCCAGCCGGCAAGGAAGCTCAGTTTGATGTCGAGCTGACCGCGCAAGACCTGGGTGACTTGAAAATTCATGGCTTGGCGATGGGTGACTTAGATTTGCGTGCCGAAGCCGCCAAGACCATTCGCGTCTCGGCTGCACAAATCGAAGCGGTGCTGAACGGTCCAGAACTGAAGTACCAAAACACCGAAGCGATGTACAACTTGCAACTGGAAAACGTGGGATCGGCAACGACATCGAATGTTGTCGCAACTTTGCGGCTGCCAGCCGGTGCAAAGTACTTGGGCGGCATCGAGGGTGCTGAACTGCGAGCCAACACTTTGCGTTGGGAGATCGCGACCTTGGCACCGGGCGCTCAGCGCGAGTACCAGTTCCGCTGCAACATGACTTCGACTGGCGAACATGTCTTCGCATTCGATTGCAAGGGAACCGCAGCCGGTTTCGCCGACGTTGCTCTGACGACTCGCGTCGAATCGATCTCGGACTTGGTGCTAACGATCAATGACCCGATCGCACCGGCACCGATTGGTACCGAAGTCACTTACGAAGTCATCGTTCGTAACCGGGGCAGCCGCGAAGCGAAAGACGTCAAGGCGTTGGCTCAGTTCAGCCATGGCATCGAACCGAAACGAGTTGACGGTCAAAGCGGCGAAATCGTCACCGGGCAAGTTCTGTTCGATGCGATTCCGCGAATCGCAGCTGGTGAAGAAGTTCGCATGAAAATCGTTGCGATCGCCGACCGTGCCGGGCATCACCGCTTCCGCACCGAAGTGCGATCGGGCGACACCGTGCTCGTCGCCGAAGAGGCCACTCACTACATGAGCCCTCAATCGGATCGTGTCAGCCGCCGCAGCAGCGACAACAAGCAAATGCGCTAACGGAAAATCGCTAGCGAAGAAGATTTAATAGCAGGTAGGCCAGGACTCGTTTATCGTCCTGGCCTACTTTCGTTTCCGGCTAACGCGGATTGAACTGAGGCTGCTGGCTGGACTAGGTTCCAGTCTTGGTTAGCGACATCAGATACTCGACCACGTCGACCAAACCTTGCTGGTCCATTGTGTGGTGAAGGTTGTCGGGCATGATCGACTTTTCGGCCTTCTTCAGCAACTCGATGTCGTCTTGCTTGATCTTGCGGTCAATCGCGTCGACCGTTCGAATCGTGACCTCTTCGGGCGTTTCCGAAATCAGCAATCCGTTGAAGACCTGTCCTCCGGCCGTCAACAGATTGTACGTCTCGTAGTTGTGGCTGATGCCGGCGCTAGGTGCCAAAATCGACGTGAACATCGCTTCACGCGAAAGCTTGCTACCGATTTCGGATAAGTCCGGGCCGACTGATTTTCCAAACTGCTTCACGATGTGACAGTTGGCACAGGTTCCAACACCGCGGAACAGCTTCATGCCGTTGTCGACGTCGCCACGCATAGTGGCCAATTGGTCAATCGGCGACAGTGGTTTGGAGTCCTTCTGAGTGATCTGCGGCAAGCACTCGGCTGCTTGTTTGCGAATCGACTCGTCTTCGCTGCGAGCCAGCAAACCGCCGGCTAAAAGCTGCGTATCGGCAGGCAGTTTCCCTTCGGTGGCCAGCGAAATCAATCGACCTTGACCGTCTTTGCTGCGCGACAATCCGACAACGGCTTCCTTGCGAACGTCAAAGGCACGATCGGCGTTAGCGGCAGTATCGGACAGCATGTTCATCGCCCGGCCATTGCCCAGCAATCCCAGCACACGGGCGACGTTGGAAGCTTCGGCGACCGATTCAGATGCTAACGATTTCCGCAGCACCATCGGTCCGTTCTCTGTTTCGCCTAGCATCGACGCCGCTTCGACTTTGGTCGAATCATCAACGTCGCTACCGAGCAAGTCCAGCAAACTGTCTTGCATGCCGGCTGGGTTAAAACGTTTGACTAGGTCCAAGTAGGCGACCGTGCCGCGAGTCCGATCGAGTTGTCGATCAATCGCCGATTTCGCTCGTCGGTCGGCACTAGCGTCGAAGCCATCCATTCGCTCGATCGCGCGAACGATGATCGCATCGTCACGGTCAGATCCCGATTCCAGGGCGAGCAGACTCTTCATGGCCGCCGTCCGAGTCGCCGCGTCGTGATATTCTAAACTGCGGAACAAACGGTCGGTCGCTGCCAATTCCATTGATGGATCGGCGATCAGTTTCGCCATCAAGGCGGCTGCCTTTGGTGCGCGTGTGCGCCAAACGATATCTTGCCCGGCGGGTGAGTTCCAGTCGTCGCCAACGGCGTCGAGCCAGGCATCAAAGCACTCGGCTGATCGAAGTTCGCTGCCGATGCCGAGAGCTTCCAGGTACCAGCGGTCCGAACCGTCATACTGCATCGCCAGTTTCGCCCAGGTCGCCGGCATCGCTGCGGATTCGTCATATCGAAGCGTCGTCGCCAATTCTCGGCGAACGGCCGCCGACGGATCGGAAACCACCGACGCAAAAGCGGCAGATGGAGTCAGCTTTAACTCCTTGGCCAAACGAATCGCGGTGATGCGAATGTCGGCGTTGGAATGTTCCAGTGCTTTTTGAACGTACTTGGCACCCGCGCCTTCGATACGACCGAGCAACCACAGTGCGCGGGCTGCGATGCGAGGATTGGGGTCCTGGTACAGTTCGTACAAATCCGCTTCGGCCGCATTCCCCATTGCAAGGATCGCTTGGTAGGCCTTGTAACGCACCGCCAAGTTTGGATTGCGAAGGGCCGAGCAGGCACCGGCGACGGTCGAGTAATCGAACTTGGGCGTTTGATAGGTTGAACCCGGCGGAGCGATCCGGAACAAGCGTCCTCGGTCGGTGTCGCCTTGGGCGTGTCCACCAACGCCTGGGTCGTACCAGTCGGTGACGAACAGCGAACCGTCAGGGGCGACACACACATCAGCCGGACGGAACCACTTGTCCGTTGTGCCGGTGACCAACGGTTCGATCGTCGCCGAATAGCCGGCACCATCGGCGCTAGTCGGATAGGCGCGAACGACGTTCGGCCCCGGATCACAGTGGATGATTTGATCCCAGAATCGCTCGGGCAACAGTCGGCCTTCGTAAACACAGATTCCCGATGGTGAACCGGCGCCCGTCTGCAGCATGTTCGGCACGACGCCCGGATCATTCAAGTGCCAGTGACGAAACGGGATCTCTTGTTCGATATTCATCCGGTCGTCCCGCCAACCGGCGCCAGTTATTTCATCGCGGTATCCGTAGTTCCCTTGTTCCATGACAAAGTTGATGCGGACGCCTTGGTTGCCGTCGTCGTCGTTGTCGCTTTGCCAAAGGGTGCCGAACGAGTCAACGGTGGTTTCCCAGTTGTTGCGAAAGTTGTGGGCTAGGACTTCAAAGTTTGATCCGTCCAAGTCACATCGAAACGGCATTCCACCGAACAAAGGTTTGCCGTCATCGACGACTGGGCGACCGTGGATGTCGACGACGGTTTGACCATTTTCGTCTTTGACTTGTTGGCCGGTGTTGCCAAAGTTCCAGTACAGTTTGCCATCGGGACCGGCAAAGAACGAGTGCGCCGAGTGGTCGTGCTGGGGCATTCCGGTTTCAGTGAACATCGCTTCTTTGCGATCGGGAATGTCGTCACCATCTTCGTCGATGAATCGCCAAATCGTTGGCGATGCTGACACGATGACTTCGTTGCCATTCGGGCCACCCAGCACGCAAATGCCCATGGCCGAGTCGATGTCGCGGCCTTGGTAAAACGTCTTGGATGAATCCATCACACCGTCGCCGGTCGTGTCTTCCAAGATCAAGATGCGGTCGCCTTCGGGGCGGGCGCCGTTGTTTTTGCGATAGTTCATCACGTCGCAAACCCACACTCGCCCGCGATCATCGATGTCCAAGTTTGTCAGACTGCGCAAGACGGGTTCGCTAGCCGATAGCGTGACTTCTAGACCCTCGGCAATTTGCAAACCGTCGAGCGCGAATGCAGGTTCGCGTTGATCTTTTGGCGACACAGCAGCCTCGCCTGCCAATTCGGGGGCCGCGTCCGCGTAGACAACAAACTTGACGCTGGAATCTTTGCCGCCGTTCTGGTTGGTGCCGCCGGTATCGAGCGCGGCGGTTACCGTGAAGGTTTCAAAGTCGCCTGGCAATTCGTAATGAATGACGCTATTCGCATGGACTCCGATCGCTGTCGATCCAACGGTTTCGCCTTCGACCGACCAAGGCTGTCCGACACAATTGGCTGCTTGATGCACCTTACCGAACCCCGTCGCCGCGGATTTCCATTTCATGTCGGTCAGCAGTTGGGTGTTGTCGCCGCGGCGTAGTTGCGGATCGATCCAGTCCGCCCAATCACAGCTATAACCGTCACCACCATCGGTAACGACCAAGTACAAATCTTTGACGCCTTTGACGGACGTTTCAATTTCGACTCGGTCGCCAGGCGTCATGCTGGTAACGAGCGGTGACTCAAACAGAATGCGTGGTTTCGGTCCACTCGAACGACCAACTTTGCGATTGCTTTTCGTGGACGAGTTGCTTGCGGCGCCAAGTTTGAATTCTTCTTTGATCTTGTCGCTATTGAAGTTTTCGGGGCGATCAAAATCTTGGTTCTCTAACAGCTCGTCGATCGAAACCGGCTGGCCCATCGATGATCCGGATTTGGCGATGTCTTCACCGGCCGTCCAGCGAATGGCGTTGACGACAAGTCGTCGCATATCGTCGTGCCCCCAGTTCCAATGAAAGTGACCGCCGGTCAAACCGAACGCGCGGCCGCCGGCGGGCCGGTCATAGGTCCAAGCCACCGTTTGCATCTCGCCCGCAGCAACACTCTTGCGCACCGAGGGGTTGCCGCTGTGTTCGCCATCGGCACGCCGCATCGTGTCTTCGGGAGCGACGGCGGCCAGAATGGGCGTCACGTTTCCGTCTTCGTTGAAACGCAGGTGGAAATACCATTCGTCGTTGGTCGCAAACGGGTTCACACCGCGACTAACCGGGTGCTCGGGCAGCGACTTGAAGTCGCCGATCCAGTGCGGGTTGACGCTGTAGTTGATTTCGAAGTGCCCGCCCAACAAATCCACCATCGCGTCACCGGGCGGACCGGGGACCATTTCGACCGCATAGTGCAGGCACACCAAGCCGCAGCCAGCATTCATCTTTTCGCGGATCGCATCCAAATGCTCGATGGCAACGTGACGGCCACCGCCATCAGAATAGATGACGATCGTATCGGCTTTTTCGATCAGCGACGCGTCCTCGGGCCATCCCCGAACCACCGTCGTCTCGACGTCATCGCTGCTGGCCCTGATCGACTCTTCCAGAATTTTCAGGCCCGCATAATGCTCGTGTGCTCCGTAACCGTGCGACGGGCGACCGGCGACCATCAATATGTGTTTCGGTTCGGCGGCAGTGGCCGGGGAGCTTAGAAAAGCAGCGGTTGCAGCAGCGAAAAAGCAGATCGCCAGACAGGAACGAGCACGCATTGGGGTGTTTTCTCGCGAGAGAGGTGGGAGCCGTTGGCACGGGGAGTGAGCCATCGATTGTACACCGTCTCGCTGAGGCGTTGGCAATTCTCTTTGCGAACCTCGTCTTTGCGAACCTCTCTTTGCGAACCAACGACAACGTCGCGAATCAACGACAACGTCGCCTACTCGGCGTGCTTTAGAAGTTTTCGGTACACATCGGCTGTGCCGCCGGCCATCGCCAAGTCTGAGAATTTTTCGGCATGAGTCTGGAACGCTGACTCGGCCATGCGATGCCAATCGTGTTTGCCGGTGACCAGTTCTTCGATCGCGTCGGCCAGGCTGTCCGCATCGCGTGGTTCCGCTAGCAGTCCTTCGACGCCGTGGGTTACCGCTTCGGGGGTCCCCTCAACTCTTGTGGCGATGACGGGGACGGCCGCCGCCATGGCTTCGAGCACGACCATCGGCAGGCCTTCGCCAAACAGACTCGGCAGCACCATCGCATCAAGTTCTGCGAGAGCCTCGGGCACATTCGATGTGAAACCAACTTGTTCGACTCGGTCACGGATTTCCAACGCATCAATTTGCGACTGGATGCCGGCTTCGTATTCAGATGTTTCGAATGGGCCGATCACTCGCAGCACCACGTCGTGGCCACGTTTCTTCAAGTGGGCTAACGCGTCGAGCGCGATTTCGAGTCCTTTTCGCGGACGCATCAGTGCGACCATTCCGATGGTCCAGCGACCGTTTGGTGTGGGGTAAACCGAACGTTCGGGTCTGACCGCGGGGACGCCGTTGTGAACAACGGTCACTCGATCTTCGGAAACGCCTTGCAGGATGCAGTCCATTCGAAGGCTCTCGGACACGGTGACCAAGTGCGAGCAGGTGCGCAAGGCTTGGCGTTCAATCCAAGCGTTGATGTGGTTGGTGACTGCTCGCGACGAATCCCGTGCGGCAGGCGAGTGGACGTGATAGATCCACGGCAGCCCCGTCATCTTCGCAGCGATCGAGGTGATCATCGCGGTGCGCGGTGTGTGGGCATGAAGCACGTCGTACCCGAAGGTCTTGGCCAAGTCACGGACCTTTGCGGCGGCTCGTAAATCGAAGCGGTGTGACATCGCAGCGTCATGGCCGGTGCCCCAAACGTTTTCGGGATCTTCCAACATCGACGCAAATTTGCCGGGCTTGACGCATGCGAAATCAGCGGCGACGCCGAACTTTGGCAAACAGCGGCCAAGGTGAGACTGGACGCGCTCGGCACCTGAAAAATGTTCGCCGTTGACGATGTGCAGCACCTTCAAGTCGATCGCTGGCGCGACGGATGGCGTAACAACGGGCGCCGACGTGACTGGTACCGATGTGGCCGGCGGCATTGCCACGGGGGCCAGATTCAGTGAATCGACAGACGCTGATTGAACGGGTGAAAGCATGGATAGCAGATCGGTAAAACGGAAAAAGTCGAATTGCCATGGACGCAAATACCCCTCACGGCCTACCGCAACTGTGGGTCTCGGAGGCCAGGTCTGCTGCCTGGAAATGGCTTTGAATCCCGTCCGATCAGCGAGTCCGGGCTGGGTTTGACGGTCGTACCGGTTGTTTGGCTTTCGTCCGTGCCTACTTTTCTGGCCGGGGCTGGGCTAGATTGAGAGCCGAAACCGTTGATCTGCATCTTTTTTTCCCCCAAATCAAAAGCGACTGACGTTGAAAGCCAATTTTGTCCTGTTGCCCGGTGATGGCATCGGCCCCGAAATCGTCCAACAAGCTCGTCTGGTCCTGGAATCCGTGGCCAAACTTTTCGGTCACGAGTTCTCGTTCGCATCGCACATGATCGGTGGGATCGCCATCGATACCTGTGGCGATCCGTTGCCGCCCGAAACAATCGAAGCCTGCCGTGCCGCCAATGCAATTCTGCTTGGCGCCGTGGGCGGTCCGAAATGGGATGATCCGTCGGCCAAGACCCGTCCCGAAGCTGGATTGTTGAAGATCCGGAAAGAACTCGGCCTGTTCGCAAATCTGCGGCCGATCAAGCTGTTCAAGGAACTTGTTGATGCCTCGCCGCTGAAGCGTGAAATCATCGAAGGCACTGACATCCTGTTTCTGCGTGAACTGACCGGCGGAATCTACTTTGGTCCGTCCGGGCGAACCGGCAGCGGTGACACCGAATCGGCGTTCCAGTCGATGGTCTACAGCGTTCCCGAAGTCGAGCGAATCGTGCGATTGGCGGCCAAAGCGGCCCAGGGTCGCAGCGGCCGACTGACCAGCGTTGACAAGGCGAACGTGTTGGAACCCAGCCGGCTGTGGCGACAAGTGGCCGCTCGGGTGATGGCCGAAGAATTTCCAGACGTTCAGTACGACGTCGTCCTGGTTGATTCGATGGCAATGCACCTGATCAATCGCCCCAAGGATTTTGACGTCGTCGTGACAGGCAACATGTTCGGCGACATTTTGACCGATGAAGCATCAATGTTGCCCGGTTCGCTGGGCATGCTGCCAAGCGCATCGCTGGGCGACGGTGGCCCAGGACTGTACGAACCGATTCACGGCTCGGCACCCGACATCGCCGGCAAGAGTATCGCCAACCCGTTGGCGACGATTCTGGCTGCGGCAATGATGCTGCGACACTCGCTGGACATGCAACCCGAAGCCGAAGCGATCGAAGCGGCGGTGGGACGCGTCCTGGCCGACGGATTGCGAACGATGGATATCGCCCGCGGCGCCGATTCGATCGGAACCGAAGCGATGGGGGCCGCCGTGATCGAGCGGCTGAGCGTTTAACGATGCTGTCCTTGCTGGCCCAAGCGACGGCAGTAGCCACGACGCAGGAGTCCCTAACTCAGGCGCCCTACTCTCAATCGTCGCTTACCCAATCTTCCCAGTGGAGTGACCCGAGGATCTACATCCTGTTGGCTGTGGTCCTGGGGACGCTGGGAATTTCGACGATCGTTGGCGTGATCCTGTCCCGACGCGAAAAAATCGGGATCGAGTCCGCGATTGTGCGTCGATTCAATCACAAGCTGCGAGTCTGGTGGATGATGGTCGTCATCTTCACCTTTGGCTTGCTGCTTGGCCGGATCGGTGTGGTTGTCTTGTTCGGGCTGGTGTCGTTTTGGGCGCTGCGTGAGTTCATCACGATGACGCCGACTCGTCGTGGCGATCACCGGACGCTGTTCTGGGTGTTCTTTATCTTCACGCCGCTGCAATACGTGTTGATCGCGCTGGGCAGTTCGCCACCCGGATCGATGGGGGGGCACAACGGAACGGACTACTACGATTTCTACAGCATCATGATTCCCGTCTATGCCAGTCTGTTCATTCCCGCACGAGCGGCGATCGCGGGCGACTACAAACGATTCCTCGAACGTAGCGCGAAAATCCAATGGGGGCTGCTGATTTGTGTGTATTCGCTCAGTTATGCACCGGCAATTTTGGACTTGAATTTGAAGCAAACCGCCGGCAACCTGTGGCAAGGCAGTACCGTCAGTGTGCTGATCTTTTTCGTGCTGATCGCACAGCTTGCCTCGGTATTTGAACGTGCCTGGGGAAAGATTGCCGGTCGCCACGTGATTGCCGAAAAAATCAATGCTTCCCGAACCTGGGAAGGATTTGTCGGGTCCATGGTGACCACCGGTTTGGTCGCAGCGCTGCTGTTCTGGGCCACGCCGTTTTATCCCTGGGAAGCCGGCATCGTCGGAGCGGTCGTGACTGTCATGGCAAGTGCGGGCACGATGACGATGAGCGCGATCAAACGCGACCGTGGCGTCACTGATACGGGCACCTTGGTTCAAGGACACGCGGGCGTTTTGGACCAGATCGACAATATGTGTTTCGCCGCGCCGGTGTTTTATCACCTGACTCGTTTCTTTTGGTCTGCGTGACTTTTCAATGACGAAACTGAACCTCTTTGACACTCACGCGCACCTGAATTCAGAAACGTTTCTTGAAAACGTAGAGGAAGTCATTGATCGCGCACGCAGCGCTGGCGTTGGCGGAATTGCCGTAATCGGCATCGACGTCGCGACTAGCCGACGAGCTTGCGATCTGGCGGCGCAGTTCCCGGGTTACCTACACGCGGTTGTCGGAATCCAGCCGAACTCAGTTGCCGAAGCTGCCCAAGGCGACTTTGCCGTGATCGAAGAACTTGCTACCCGTCCGGGCGTTTGCGCGATCGGCGAAACGGGGCTCGATTGTTACTGGGACGACACACCGATCGCCGATCAGCATGACTATTTCGATCGCCATCTTCAGCTTTGTCGTGACACCAAGTTGCCGGTCGTGATTCACATGCGTGAAAGTGGCGATCTGATTTTTGAACAGCTCGCACGGCAAACCGCTGTGCCGCCGGGCATCATGCATTCGTTCACCGGATCGATGCAGCTAGCTGGCCAATTCCTGGATCTTGGCCTGCACATCAGCTTCGCTGGAATGGTGACGTTCAAGAAGAGTGACGAGCTTCGTGACGTGGCTCGGCAAATTCCCGAAGACCGCTTGCTGGTCGAAACGGATGCACCGTACCTCAGTCCCGAACCGCTGCGAGGCAAGCGTCCCAACGAGCCGGCTCGCGTCGAACATACGTTAAAGTGCTTGGCCGACGTTCGCGGCGTCACGGCTGAGCATCTCGCCGGCGTCACCACCGAAAACGCTCGGCGGTTGTTCCAACTAACCTAACGCTGTGACCCCATGTAACTCAGCAACCCTAGGTGGCCCTGCGACTCCGCTGGTGTGACGTGAACTGCGAAGCAGTTCAATACAGGAAGCAGTTCAATACAAAACGGCACACCCAACGTGGATCTGCGACTCCGTTCGCAGGATTTGAACTGCAGAGCAGTTTATAACCATCAGGGCACACCCTGCGAGCGGAGTCACAAGGCCACTTTGATTACCCATTTCCTTTTACCTCACACCTGTCCCTGATCTCATGCGCGTACTTTCCGGCATCCAGCCCACCGGTCGTCCCCACTGGGGCAACTTTTTTGGTGCGATTCGCCAATACATCGATTTGCAAGAAGACAACGACGGCTTCTACTTCATCGCCGACCTACACGCGTTGACGACGGTGCGCGATCCAGCCCGGCTGCGTGGATACGTGATCGATGCAGCGCTAGACCTGTTGGCGCTGGGGCTTGATCCGGCCAAAGCGACGATGTTTGTCCAGTCCCATGTACCCGAAGTCAGTGAACTGAACTGGGTGCTCCTGTCGGGCGCGCCGATGGGGTTGCTCGAGCGGTGCCATGCCTACAAAGAAAAGAAAGCCAAGGGGCTTACCGCTGATGCTGGTTTGTTCACGTACCCGGTGCTGATGTCGGCTGACATTTTGGCCTACGACTCGGAAATCGTTCCGGTGGGTGAAGACCAAGTTCAGCACATCGAGGTCTGTCGTGATTTGGCCGGCAGTTTCAATCACGCGTTCGGTGAAACGTTTGTGCTGCCCAAAGCCAAGACGCTTGAAAACGGTGCGAAAGTGCCTGGAACCGATGGGCAAAAGATGAGCAAGAGCTACGACAACACCCTGCCTTTATTCTGTGACGACAAGCTCGACACGGTCAAGAAAATCAGCAAGCAAATCATGCGGATCACGACGGATAGCCGAGCGATGGAAGACGCCAAGGATCCCGAAGGCGACCATCTGTACGATCTCTATCGTCTGTTCGCATCCGATGCCGAGGTCGAAGCGATGGCCGCCATGTATCGCCGCGGCGGTTTTGGGTATGGCGAAGTCAAAAAAGCGATCGCCGAGGCCAGTGAAACGTATTTCGGGCCGGCTCGCGAAAAACGGGCGGATCTGGAAAAGAACCTCGATTACGTTCACGATGCGCTGCGAGCAGGTGCCGAAAGGGCTCGGACGGTGGCCGCCGACGTTTTGTCGCGTGCCCAGACTGCGTGTGGGCTAAGATAAATCCATGGCAATTCTCGGCACCGGAACGGAGATCGTCGAATGCGTCCGCATCGGCAAGATGATCGAAACGCATGGCGAGCAATTTCTAGAACGCGTCTACACCGCCGACGAAATCGAATATTGCATCGGGGCCGCCAATTCGACCCAAAACTTTGCCCGTCGCTGGGCGGCCAAAGAGGCCGCCATGAAGGCGATGCGATGCCGAAACCAAGGGGTCCGCTGGACCGACATTGAGATCGCCGTTGATCCACGTGAAGGTGCCGTCATTCTGCTGGGGGGCATGGCTGCGGAGTGGGCCAACCAAGTTGGTATCGAAAAACTGCATGTTTCGCTTGGGGCCTGCCGAACTCACGCCACGGCCTACGTCTTGGCCACGGACGAGCTGGAATAGCGAGGCGACGTTGCTCGCTACGCAGTTCTCTCCGCAATCAGCCGACCCCATTTTGTCGATCGAAAACAGATCCTGCCAAATTGGTCGGCCAGCCGTCCGGCGAACGGCGTCCCTTTACCGTAAGTGCTTGCTGTGAAGGCGTTTGCGGCTGAAAGCTGGCGTCTGGCACACCGATTGCTCTTTAGCGAC
>JBAUHR010000214.1:0-1715 GCA_049680385.1 Rubripirellula sp.
TCGTCGTGATCATCATCGGTGTTGTCGCTGCCTACGGAATCCCGCGTTTAATCCAGTCAGTGGAGCAAGCCAAGGCGTCCGAAGCGTTCAAGTATCTGTCTTCGATTCGGGATGCTCAAGAACGCAATTCAATGCGAAATGGTGAGTATGCAAGCACATTGAGCGAACTTGACTTTTCGCACGCACCGCCCACCTATTTTTCAGTTGGTTCGATCCTGCCAGGAGACACCGGTTCGATCGAAGACTCTTGGCAGTTGACGTTGACCAGGCAAGGAGCTTCGGGCGGATTTGGAGCGTACGACGTGACGTTTTCTCAGCGCGGTTATGATCCAGTGCTGAGTTCCATCGAAAGCCATCCCGATATTCATCCGATGTCCCGATAGCGTGCAAGTCCGAGATACCGCTAACTAATGCGGATCGATCGTGGAGCGTTTTGCACGAAACCGGCAGCGAAAGAGATATAGTTGCGTTGGCCCGGCTGGCAATCGCTACGAGTCTGGATTGATTGATGAATCACGCGCATCGCGAGTTGTGTTGTCTCGCTGTCGTCCTGCGCAAATTGCCAACGGTTTAACGCATCGACGACTGCCTGGACGGTTTCGGAACTCGATTCCTTGCCCTGCACGGCACAACGCAGGGCTGTTGCCAAGACTGCGTCATCGACCGATTCATCACGCTGCGCTTCTTCGGTTAACAACGTTTCTAAGCCCAGCATCAACTTTGGACTGGACTGGGTGATGCGATTCCGTTCGCTGTTCTTCACATCCATCGAAGCAGCGATGGTGACTGTCGGCTCGGGCCGCCGTTCGCGTCGTTTTTGAGACAGTTTCAATTGGTGACGTTGCTTCTTACTGAGTGCCATTGTCAACTCGTTCTAAATGGAGGTGGCTGAACCAAGTCATATTATCCAGTAGTTTTCCCCGATCAGAAAGGCCAGTTTTTCCAGCGAATCGTTGATAATTGACGCGGTTTTGAAAAATCGAGTCGTTTCTATGGAGCATGCTTCATTTTCGGTGGCTTCGTTGTCGCAATCGGATCGCTGTTCGCTATTATTCGGTGTAGCCATCGTGTTGCTCGTTCTTTCGCTTCGCGAATTTCGTGGCACCGTGTGCAACCTTCGACCGATTTTGAATGACCTTTTTGAGAAAACCTATGTCACGATTGTCTTTTGATTTGCTGTTCCGATCATCCGTCCTCGCGGCGACCCTTACTGGTTTCTTTTGTTGCGTTGTCGCTCAAGCGGATGAAGTCGCCCCCCAGCAAAGTGCTTGGTTTGAAAAGTACAAGGGTCAAGACAATATTCCCGCTGCAGACGCGATGTTGTTGAATACCGATGCGGAGCCAGACTTAGAGGACGGGTTCTCGCCGATGTTCAATGGCAAAGACTTGAGTGGTTGGACGCCCAAGGGTGGCGAATGCAAATTTGAAGTGAAAGACAATTTGGTCGTGGGCACCTGCGTCCCGGGGGAGCCAAGCACCTACTTGTCGACCGAGAAAGACGATTACACCGATTTCATTTTCACGTGTGAAATGAAATGGGAAGTCGACGGAAACTCCGGAGTGATGTTCCGAGCACAAACGAAGGCAGGTAAAGATGGTGCCGTGACCGTGTTCGGTCCGCAAGCAGAAATGGAAGGCATCACGGGCGACCGTTTTTGGTCGGGTGGAATTTACGGGCAAAGCTGCGGCGGGTATTTCTATCCGTTGTGGTTGAA
>JBAUHR010000215.1:0-4106 GCA_049680385.1 Rubripirellula sp.
GCCCTGAACTGGTGCCCTAGCGATCAAACCAGGACAGAACCATGTCGTGCACCGAAGGACGGCATAAGATATTTACAAATGGAAACCACAATGGCCGTCCTCGGTGACGACCACCGTTCTGCTGCAAACGCACTTGTCTAAACGCTAGGGAATTTATGTCTACACTAATCGCAGTAGCTTTCGTCGCTTTCCAAAGCTGGCAGGGACACGTTCAAGAGATGCAAGTCGAACGGGAAGCGACGACTCAACTTGCCGCAATAGGTGGCTTTGCCAATAGTGAATCTCTACTTTGCTTTCCGCTCGATCTTGTAGCTTCACACTACGAATTTCCCCTCTTCGATCGCGTGACGCGGATGATGATGGCGGAATCTCCAGTCACCGATGCGCACCTTATCCAGGTTGCCAGCTTTCATCACTTGAACGCGATCTTTCTTGAACATACTCCGGTGACAAACGACTCTCTAAAACACTTGTCTGGTCTCACAAAGCTGCGCAAGCTGTCGCTTGGTAGCACGAGGGTCGATGATCGCGGGCTAGTTACTCTCGCTTCTCTAAAACATCTTCAGTGGTTGTGGCTCGATCGAACTGCCGTTTCGGATGACTCGATCGAAACGTTGATTAATTTTGCTGATCTTCGTCGATTGAACATTCGTAACACAAGGATTTCGGATGCTGGAGTGGCAAAAATACGCAAGGCACTTCCCGGCTGTATGATTTCGCACTAGGAGAGCAGAACAATGCCGTGCACACGGAGCACGGCTTGCAAGGTTTTACAAATGGAAAGCTGTCTCTCCGTGCCCGGTGACGGCAACCGTTCGCCGTGCTGATTACATGCGATTCCGACTATCAACGTTGCTTCTGACGACGGCCTGCATTGCTTTGGCAATCGGATGGTACGTGGATCGGTACACACATCGCGTCCCATCCTACGAGGAGCGTCTGGCTGATCACGCTCGATTGGCCGCAACCCTCGCCGACGTTCATCGCCTGCACCAATTCAGTGATTTTCCCCAGGCTTACACAAAGCGCGTTCCAGGCTTGCTCTTCAACGTCTATATTGATCTTTACCGAAATCGGAATCTCTTCGCACGTACTTACGGACCAATTGGCAACGCGAGGCATATAGACGACGCCACCTTGCGATGGCTCGGGAACGAAACGTTGCGGCGAATTGATATTATGACATTGGACGAGTTTGAAACTGAGTTAGCAGCGTCCGGTCTGGGCGCTCCGAAATACTACGACCTTTACGCGCCCGACGGCTCATTAAAACCTGATCTCGAATCCTTCGTGACCGAGTGTCTGGCAACAACGAGCGACCCCGCGATACCAAGCAAAGTCGGCGAACCATGACATGCACGGGAGGACGGCTTGCACGGTTTATTGAAGTGGAGAGTCTCTTGTCCGTCCGCCGTGATGTCTACCGTTATCCGACTGAAGTGATTGCATGTATGCTAGGTTTCAGCACGATCTGACCTTCCCGGAATTGGGTGCGTTGCTTTGTCCGGCCACTCCCGAGCGCGAGCTAAACTGCGATCTCGAGAACGTGTACCAGTGGATGTACGTCAACTTGCCGCAGATTGAAGTGACGCTGAACATTTCCCGCGACCACGGATGGGCTTCACTGCCCGAAGACATCGAACTGCGGTACGCCGCCGATGACCCCCGTTTATTGGCTCACGTGCATCCCGGCCCAACATACGTGACGTCCTATGGCCACGGTCGCAACCCTGGACCCGACTTAGACTGGGATGGCATTGCACTGTATATTGCGGACTGTGTCGGCGTTTCCGTTGACATACTCCCCGGATTACTCAACGTTGACGCGGCTGACCCTGAACCCATCAGGACCGTCGTTCCTCGCACCCAAACCGGCGGATAACCATGGCGTGCACACGGAGCGGGGCTTGCGGCTGGATTTGAAATGGACAACTTTACTCTCCCCGCCCGGTGACGCCGGACGTTATCCGAACTAGGTGGTCAGTCCACCTGCCGTAATCATGAACACCGCCACCGAACGTAATCCGTATCGGCCTCCTGTCGCCGAAAACGCCGTGCTACGTCCGCGAGCTACCATTCGGGCTACGACATGGATCGGACTAGCCATCGGCTCTGTTGTCCTATTCCTCTCTGCGTTTCTCGGTGGACGCATTCCCTACCTTTACGTTCGCTATCCGGGTTTGGTCGATCCACCCTCCCGACCCGTAGACTATTGGCCGGGACTGGAAGTCGAGCTTTCAAGCTATGTTCTGATCGTGCTGGTTCCCTTCGGATCGGCCGTATTCATCTGTTCGGTCCTGTCCTACCGACGGCAACGGTCGACGCTTCATACCCATCCAGAACGCGGATAACCCTGCCATGCACCGGAGTCGGGCTTGCAGCCGTTTTCAAATGGAACATCAACCGTCCCGACTCGGTGATGTCGGACGTTCTGCCACTCATCGTTTCTTTGCCGATAGCTGATACAAATGGGCGCCGACAGACCGAGGCTTCGACGTTTTCGATTTAGTCTTCGGACGCTTCTGATCGTTCCTGTCGTTGTTGCTTTGTATTTCCTGCTCGGAATACCCACTAGATCACATGGGCTATCCGATGTTGCCACTGATCACGCACGCGATAGAGACGGCAGGACAGGAACACCAGTGTATCTCGCTCCGTTGCTCGTTTCGATTGAACACCTGGAATTCGCGAAAGCGTCTGACGGATCACACACTCTCGATACGGTTACCACCTACCATTTTTGGTTTTTTGGCTTCGTTCGTCGCCTACCTTTCGACAACCGGGAAATCACGATGGTAGAATCTGACTACCAGGAGCCCGCAGTTCGCACCGAGTAGAAAAGGCAGAACCATCGCATGCAACGAAGCCGGGCTTGCGGGATTTTGCAAATGGAACATCAACGGTCCCGGCTCGCTGATGCGTGCCGTTATCCGAATTTGGAATTCCGTCTCGCGACTTTTACCGGTACGTAATGCCAGCTCTAATCAAACTCGCCAACGACCGCGACTGGATCGGTCTCGCGAGCGCACTCGGGAGTATCGCCAAACCATTGCCGCAGTCTCAGCGCGCTGAGCTTTTCGTTCGATCCGTCGTGTCTGGCGACACTAAACTTCTTGCGAAGATAATGTCGCTGGGCATTTCGCCGAACGCAGTTTGGAACACCTACACTCCCCTTACAACCGCGTGCGAACTGCTTGACGCCAAAGTGATACGCTGGCTTTTGAAACAAGGTGCGGACGTCAGGAAGAAGGGATATGACCAAGCCACCGGGTTGATCGCAATTGCCAAGCTAGGTCTGGAATGGGATGATGCAACTCTGCGTGAAGAAGGTGTCCGAATCGCTCGGTTTCTGTTAAAATTCGGATGCCCAGTCAATGCGCGCGATGTGGTTGGTCGTACCGCCTTGGACTACGCGTTTGAATCGAACTGGCTTGCTCTGACAAAGCTCTTGGTTCGCTCGGGCGCCAAGCTACGATATTGTGAAGATGGAGGTGCAATGGCAGGCTTCTATATGGTGCGAATGTCAGGCACATCTGATGCATGTGCCCAGTATCTCAAAGCTGGGGGCAAACCTACTCACATCGTGACGGAAGACTTGACGGTACTCGATTGGGCTCAAAAGTGTGGTCGCCACGATCTCGTCCAAATGCTCACATGACTAGTAGAATCAGTCGGATAACCATCGCATCCACCGAAGTCGGGCTTGCAAGGTTTCACGAATGGACAATCAACTTTCCCGACTCGGTGATGCGGGCCGTTCGCCCAACGAGACAGTGTCCAACTACGTCACAAAAACTGACTCTGCGCATTCACGTCGCGTGATTGTTGCGCTCGCAGTGGCATGCCCACCCGTCTTCGTGACCTTGCTGATCACAGGCTTTGGGCTCCGATCCGTCATTTGGTCGATCGTGACGCCCCCGGCTGTGATCTATATATCTCGCATCGCGCATACGGGGGTCTGCCCAACATGTGGTCGACGAATTCGATTTTCTCAGATGCAGGATCGCTATACTAATGGGGATGAATACACGTACAAATGCGAAGACTGCAGTACGATTTGGAAGACGGGGATGTGGCCTGGTAGCAACGTCTAGCCGATAGTGCGG
>JBAUHR010000216.1:0-5962 GCA_049680385.1 Rubripirellula sp.
TCGCTCGCACTGAGACTCGTCCAGGCAGCTTCCCAAGAAATAGGCGATGTCCTTCATCCCACATCCGCCGCCCACGTACTGAAAATCGACGGCTGCGATCGCCGATGCGTCGGTCGAAAAACAGAAATTGGCGACCTTTGCGTCGCCGTGAACCAACGTTTGAAAGCGACAGCCGTTCAGGGCTGAGTCGATGTCCGCAGCAAAACGTTTCAGATCGCACGTTTCCATCGCGGCCAACTCGTCGGGCCGCGTCTCGAGATGCCAATACGTCCCTGTTTTCCACAACCCGGCCGGCGACACGCCCAAGAATGTCGCATGAAAGTTCGCTAGGTATCGCAGCCCCATCTTCACACCGTCTCGATCCAACGATCCGCGACGCAGCGGAAAACCCGCCGCGTTGAGATCTTCCAAGACAAACATGATCTGGCCGTCACGTGACGTTGTCCCATAGCAATGGGGAACCCGAGTGTCGTTGTCACAGCGAGCGGCGTAGTCACGATACCAATGGAGTTCGACTTCGTACGATCGCAGCTTCCGCTGGTGCGATTGATCGCCGTCCCAACCGCGTGGATGATCAGACTTGTTGGGCGGTCGAACGTGTTTGACGATCACGGACTCGGCTGGGCCGCCCACCAGATGGACGCGGTAGATATGTCCATAACCGCTCCACAGCGACTGGACGACCGACGCATCGCCCACCGACGACGCGCCCGTGGATTGGCGAATAAAGTCGCAAACGTTGCTGGGAAGTTCTATCATGAATGTTTGATTCGTTGCATGAAGCCGGCCGATGAAGTCGGTGACTGGCAATCGCCCACTCGGTTACAATCGAAAATACTGAATTTCTACGCGGGATCGACCATGCTTGCTCGTCACTTGATATTGCTGTTCGCGTCGCTCGCGATCAACCACGTTGTCAGCGTGGCGGCTGAAAATGCAGAGCCGACCGTTTCGCAAACGATCGACCGCATGTTAGCCGAATCATGGGAAGCCGATTCGATCACGGCAACACCCCCCAGTGACGACGCAGAGTTTTTGCGGCGTGCGTGGCTAGACTTGGCCGGTGTCGCACCGCCGGTTTGGGAAGTTCGCAGCTTCTTAAACAATGACCATTTAAACGATGACGATCCGAGCGATCGCCGCCAAAAACGAATTGAACTGATTGACCGATTGCTGCAATCACCTCAGCACGCCGTTCACATGGCCGCGCGCTGGACCGATGCGATGTTGCCATCGTCGTCGCAAACCGATCCGGCCCAACGACCGAGCGTCGCGGCGCTGCAGGAATGGCTGCGACTTCAATTCCTTGCGAACACGCCCTACGATCACTTGGTGGGCAAGTTCTTGACGGCAGGCGGCGCAGGCGATTCGGGGCCAGCGATTTTCTACACCTCGAATTCGCTGCAGCCAGAAAAACTAGCCGCCGCTACCTCGCGCATCTTCATGGGGATCCAAATCCAGTGTGCCCAGTGCCACGACCATCCGATGGATCGCTGGACGCAAGAAGACTTCTGGGCCTACGCGGCGTTCTTTTCGCAGTTGAGTTCGACCGACTCGGGAATGAACCGACAAGCGATCTTGGAAGACCGGCCCGGCGGCGAGGTCCATCTGCCGGACACCGAAACCATCGTCGCGCCTCGTTACCCAGGCGTTGCGTCGAAACCAGAACGCGACCCTGCCGATAACCGCCGCCGACAACTGACGATCTGGCTGGCATCGCAAGACAACCCGTACTTCGCTCGTGCGGCCGTCAACCGCGTTTGGGGACATCTGTTCGGACAAGGAATCGTCGACCCCGTTGATGCAATGGACGCGGCGAACACACCCTCGCACCCGAGATTGCTGGACTACTTGGCCGATCAATTCACGGCGCATCGTTTCGACCTGCGCTGGCTCTACCGAACGTTGGCGATCACCGACGCGTATGGCCACACCAGCCGACTTGGCGACGACGTTCCACCACCGCCCTCGTCGTTTGCCGCCATGCCTGTGAAGACACTGTCAGCGGCACAGTTCTACGACAGCATGGCCCAGAACGTCTTCCACCGAACCGACGATGCGATCGTCATCAACCGTGATCAGTTTCTGACTCGGATGAGTTTTCCAGGGTCGTCGCCGCGTGACTATCCCCTTGGCATGATTCAAATTTTGGCGCTACTAAATGGTGACGCGACAACTTTGGCAACCGATCCCAATCAAAGCGGATTGATGGCGGCGGTCGAGGCACCGTTCTTTGATGATTCAACGACCGTCGAAACTGTTTTCATGGCGACCGTTTCACGCCGGCCGACCGAAACGGAAACCGCTACGTTCGTCAAACATCTGGGCGAATCGGATTCGCCCAACGAAAAACACCAAGCGATCAGCGACATGGTTTGGGTACTGATCAACTCGGCCGAATCGGCAATGTGCCCGTGATGGAATCTTCGCTTGACAGCTTACCCTACAACAATCCAGAGCTCTGTTATGAATCCCAATCCAACGACCAGTCGTCGTCGCTGGTTGAAATCGGTAGGCGCCAGCGCAAGCGTGGCGACGGTAACGTCAAGCGGTTGGCTGCCGGCTCTGTCCGCGGCAACTGCGGCGGCTGGACGCGAGCGAAAGCACTGTGTTTTACTGTGGATGTCGGGCGGTCCTAGCCAGATCGACACGTTCGATATGAAACCGAAGCACGGCAACGGTGGCACGATCAAAGAAGTCTCGACAAGCGTTCCTGGCATCCGTTTCAGCGAGCATTTGCCGCGACTGGCCAAGCACGCCGATTCGCTGGCCATCCTGCGTGGCATCAGCACCAAAGAAGGCGACCATCAACGCGGCGCGACGCTGATGCGGACCGGATTCATGACCGGAGCACCGGTGAACTACCCGTCGATCGGGTGCTCGCTCTCGAAAGCGTTGGTGTCGGATTTCGGATCGGCGAGCACCTTGCCGGCGTACGTCACGATCGCGCCAGGTGCGTTGGGACGCGAATCGATTCGGCCCGGTTTTTTAGGCCCCAAGTATGCTGCGACGGTCGTGGAAGCCAGCGGCGTCGACGCCCAAGCGTTTGCCCAATTACGCGTCGATTACTTGGACCGAGCCGCCAACATCACACGCGAAAGAATGGAGACTCGGCTGGAATTGTGGCGTTCGATGCAGCAGGACTACCTACAGTCACGGCCGCGTGAAAATGTGATCGCTCATGATACGGTCTATCGCGCGGCAATCGAGATGATGAACAGCGACGCAAAGTCTGCGTTCGATCTGTCGAAAGAATCCACCGACGTTCGCGAAAAATATGGCCGCGGCAGTTTCGGGCAAGGTTGCTTGATGGCAAGACGGTTGATTGAACGCGGCGCACCCTTGGTCGAAGTCACACTCGGCGATGGACTGGGCTGGGATACTCACGCCGACAACTTCGCGGCGGTCGGTCGGCTTTGCGAACAACTCGACCGAGGCTGGGCGACGCTGATGGACGAACTGCGCGACCGCGACTTGCTGGAACGAACAACGATCCTGTGGGCGGGCGAGTTCGGGCGAACGCCCCAGATCAACACCATGGGCGGGCGAGACCACTACCCACAAGCGTTCACGTGCGTGTTGGCGGGCGGTGGCGTTGCCGGTGGCCAAACCTATGGCGAGACCAGTAAGGATGGCCGCGAGGTCGTTGACGGGAAAATGGACCAAAAGGATCTGCTGTCGACTCTGTGCAGTGCGCTCGGCGTCAATCCGGCCACCGAAAACATCGCCGAAGGCGGCCGCCCGATCGCAATTGCCGACGGCCAGGTGATCGACAAGGTGGTTCGAACTTGATCGTGCGCCGTAACAGAAAACGAACTCGCCGTGGTGTCCCGTCCGTCACCTTTGCGTTCACGGCGATGCTCGCAGTGGCCGGGCTAGGTTGCAACAAAACACCGCCGCCCGTTACCAAGAGTCTCGCAAAAACGGTCGTCCCGGATCCACCTGCGCCATCCACGACTGAACCTGACGATTCTCAAGACGGTCCGCCGGACAACGACGCCACGCCGATCGCCGACGATCTGCCGATGACGGAAACAGCACCGACCGAAGCCACAGAAACCGTGATGGAAGAAACTGCTTTGGCTGAGGAAAACCCGCCGAGCGATCATCGGATTTGGCTGCCCACTTCGGCCGGTCCGATCGTGATTGACGTCGACATCCGCATCGATGATTCATCACTTGTCGAGTCCTTTGATCAATGGATTGAGTCCACGCTCGGCGAGGTAGATAGCGACGAGGTAGATAGCGACGAGGATTCCCTGCCCACCTGGGATTCGTTTTTGGATTATGTCCAGTCCGCGCCCGAAACGTTTGGCGACTCGGTCACACGTTCGGCCGATTCACCCAGCGACGTGATTCGCCGATACGACTTGAATCGGAACGGAACTGTCGAAAACAAGGAAGCCGCAAAGTTCCTATTCCAAGCCTCACAGTTTGCGTCCCCTTTTCGAGTCTTTGGCACGATGGCGATGCGGCACGTCAATCGCGATCGTTCACCGATCTGGATGCTGATCAAGGGTGACCCGGCGGACGGAGCAACGAAACTTGCACCGACGTTTGATCGAAACGGTGATGCTCGGATCGACTTGAACGAAGTCACCGGCGATCGAATCGGACAAGCCCAAGTTCGAAACAGCGCGACTCGATCCGCATGGGATCGCCGACAATCTCATCGCCGTGGTGACGTTGCGATGGACTTGGACGGGCACATCGATTGGTCATCGCTAAGCTATGCAATTGATCGCGATACATTGAAAACCGTTTGGTCAGACTCCCTCGACTTGCACCTCGAACTCGATACGGATGCCAACGGCACCATCGATGCCGAGGAAGCCGAAGGATTAAAGACAGTTGCAGCGAATCTTCGCCTGATGATCAAGTGGTCAAAACAAAACGATGCACCCGAGATCCAAGTGGTCAATTGCGCCCCGTCGATCGAACCGATGCTGGTTACCACGAACGATTCGTTTCGAGTGATCATCAATGGACCGGAACTGCGTTTGATCATCGAAGGAGTCGGCTCGCAGACGCCGCAGCCATTGGCGGATGTTTGGACGCATCAAGTTCGGGCGCGGGCCGCCGAGGTTCCCGACGCTGTGTTTGCGTGGCTTGACGCGGACAACGATCGGCGACTGTCACAGCGCGAGGTTGCTGCCCTTCAGTCCAGAATGAAATCGATCGATTCGGTTCAAGCGATCCCCGACACCGTGATGGTCCAATTTGGACGTGGCGACCCCAATCAGGACGACCTGCTGTTCTCGCTTGCGCGGCCGACCACGGGTGTCGCGGTCGACGATTCGGCCGACGACCGACCGGCTTGGGCCGTTGGAATGGACGCGAATCGTGATGGGGATGTGTCCGAACTGGAGTTCATGGGTCCGATCGAACAATTCCGAAAATGGGACCAAAACGGAGACAAGTTCCTCGATTCCGACGAAATCGCCACCGGCAGGTGAACAAAGGAACCTCTAAGCCCCGCAAAAAAAACGCAAGCAGCCCAACAAACTTGTCCGTTGGGGTTTTCCCAGCCGTCCCGAGCCCGATAATACGGCGCGACGAAAAACTCTCATCTCCCATTCTCATCCGCGCGACGTACCGCTCGGTTTTTCAAAATCCGGAGACTTCGACCATGTGGCGTTTGTCCCTTTCGATGTGTTTCGCGTTCACCCTCGCAGCCTTTGCACTGACGTTGCCCACCCCGATTGCCATTGCGGTCGGAAGCACAGTAGCCGACGGTTTAAAGCAAGGCGATCCAATCGGCGCTTTCCGCGTCACCAAAATCGGTGGCGCGACTGACGACGATGTCGAGCCAGGTGATTTTCTGTGTTATCGATGCCGTTACGGTTCCAGCCCCATGGTGATGGTGTTTGCGCGCACGGCTAGCCCCAAGTCGATTGAATTGGCCAAGAAACTTGACTCGGCCATCGACAAGCATGCGGCATCCAAACTGCGTGGACTGTTC
>JBAUHR010000217.1:0-5012 GCA_049680385.1 Rubripirellula sp.
CGGCCAATCCGCTAAAGATTGGATCGACCGGCATCGGGCGTAACATGCGATCGTGCGTCAACGCCGCCGCCGGCAATCCGTAAGAAACGTGATCTTCGTGGCCGTCTTTGCTGAAGTTTTGAAAGGAATCAAAAGCAAAGGTTGTCAGTTCGTCGAGTGTCGACGCGATATTGTTCTCGTACGTCGTCTCGGGACCATTGAAACCGTCGTCGCTAACCACCGCAACGGTCACAATTTGATCCGCCAACGGGTCAGCCGGTACTAGCGGAACGCTGACCGTCAAAACCAACGTCCGCGATTGTCCGACGTCCAAGTCGCCGACATTCCACCGAAGGTCGCCGGTGTTCGGGTCGAAGATCGTGTTGGCTGGATCATCGCTGACGATCGAGTTCGGATCGAGAATATCGACCGGCAAGGTGTCCGTGACAAAGACACCCGTTCCGTCTCGTTGGCCCGTGTTGGTGACGATAACTTCATAGTTGAACGAATCTCCACCGCGTGCAGCTTTGGTCAATGAAGACGTATTCGTCACCGCATAGTCAACCTGACCCGGATAACCGAAATCGACGTTGTCGCGACTGCGGGTAGGTAACAGAGTCACCAGCGACTGGCTGTCCAAGACTGGGTCGAATTCGTGCGTCGATGTTGTCACGACGCTATTACCCAACATCGATTCGTCAACCGTAACACGGTAGTCGCCCGCAATTAGGTGATCGAACGAATAGCGGCCGTTTGCATCCGTCAGGGTGGTCAATTGATGGTCAAAGTTTCCATCGCCGTCAAAATCAAGGTCAAGCGTCACCAGCGTGCCGGCAATACCTCGATCACCGTCGGCAATGTCAAACACGCCGCCATCAGCGTTGTGATCGATGAAAACCGTGTCGCCGATCGATAGCGTTCCTGCGAAACCGAAGTCTTGGTCATAGTCAACGCCGCCAGTCGAAAGCGAAACGTCGACGGTTCCAACTTTGGAATCTGGCCCCAGGATTGCAACGATGTCAACGGGAAGATCCGGATCGGCGGTGTCGACCGAAACGCGATAGTCGCCAGCCGGCAAGTGGTCGAACAAGTAGCCGCCCAGGCCGCCGGTAACCGTTTGCAAGTCAAAGTCGTCGGTCGTTCCGAACTCACCGTCCAAGCCTGCGTGCGTCAACCGCACACTCACGTCGGCCAGACCAGGTTCACCCGACTGACGTACGCCGTCACCATCAGTGTCTAACCAAACCAAGTCGCCGATTTCGCCGGTTCCTCGATACCCGAAATCAACGTCTAGCCGGTCGCGGCCTGCGACTGAGATGTTCGATGTGCCGTTGATGGCGACACTCGAATCATCCGTCTCGAACGTTCCTACCATCCCAAGTGGCAAATCGGCGGCCGTAACCGTTACTCGGTACTCACCGTTGAACCGGTCGAAAAACTGGTAGGCTCCGTTTGCATCCGTGAACGTCGTTGACGTTTCGTCGTCACCATCGCCGAACGTGTTGATGGCTCCGGCGTAGTGCAACGTCACCTCGACGTTCCCCAGCCCCGGTTCGCCCACCGATTGGACACCGTCGCCGTCGACATCAAACCAAACCGTGTTTCCGATGTCCCACAGTGCTTCGCCAAAATTTTGGTCAGTCAAGCCGGTAAGCGGCAGAGTCACGTTCAAAGTGTTCGGCGAAGTCGTCGTGTACAAACCAGGCTGTAGCTGAACGATTTGGTAGTCGCCGGCCGAACGATCGGTGAACAAGTAGGATCCGTCGGCACCAGTGACCTGAGACTCTAGCAACGTCGTTCCGGTCGCGTCCCATAACTGAATCGTGACGCCGCTAACGCGAGTCGGCTCGTCGCCTTGCAAGACACCATCACGACTGTCGTCCAAAAACACGGTGCCGCCGATCCCGATACCTCGTTCGCCGAAATTGTATTGGGTACCGTTGGTGTCCTGATTCAAATTGATGCTGTTGATCACATTACTGGTTGACGTGTCGCCGTTGCCAAGCGAACCGTCGGAATGAATGCCATCGACAAAATTCGTCGGCTGGGTTTCAACAATGCGATAGCCGGATGCGTTGGATGGACGCAGGTTTGCGAACGAATAGGCCCCCGTTCCGTTGGTGGTGGTGACCAGATTGACGCTGTTGCCAATGTCATCAGTTCCGGACAACGCAATCGAGGCACCACCGATCGCTACGTCCGTGCCGCCGAACAATCCGTCGTTGTCTTTGTCGTTGAAGACGAATCCCGACAAGCTCGATGGTAAAACCTCACCAAAATTATTCTCGGTACCGTTGGTGTCCGATACAACGACCGACGTGATGGTGTCTGAACCCAGCGTTCCGCCTTGGCTGCCTGCGGAATCAATCCCGTCCAGGTATCCTGCGGGCGTTGTTTCGGAAATGACGTAGCCCGACGAGTCGCTTGGTCGCAGTCCCGCAAACGCGTAGTATCCAAGCGTCCCAGCCGCAGACGAAGTTGTCGTTGTGATGTCGACAGCGGCCCCCAAATCGTCGGTGCCTGTCAGCCGAACAGTGACTCCACCAAGCCCCGTTTCGCCGGTTCGGCTGCCGTCATTATTCGTGTCGTGATAGACGTAACCCGAGATAACGCTGCGAACGACTTCGCCAAAGTTGTAATGGATGGCTGTGTTGGCGGCGATCAGTTCGATCGACGAATTGGTGTCGTTGATTGAAACGTCGCCATTGTTCAAACTGCCATCGGTATCGCGTCCGTCGGCATAAGCGCGGCCGGACGGCGCGTTGAACGTGGGCTGGGTCTGAGTGACCGTGTAGGTTCCTGGCCGAAGCTTATCGAACGAGTACGAACCATCACCGTTGGTGACGACATTTTGCGTGGCAATGGCCCCAAAATCGTTGACACCCGAAAGCGTGACCGTGACGCCACCGATCCCCGACTCTGCCGGATCTTTGGTGGCATCATTATCTGCGTCGTGATAGACAAAGCCGCGAAGTTCGGCCTCCTCAAGTTCGCCAAAGTTATTGTTCACACCATCAAGTTCGGAAGTCAAAGGCAGAACGATGTTGGTGAACGTGTCGTTGGTCGATCCATTTCCGCCCTGGGTTCCCACCGTGTCGAGACCATCTAGATAGTCTTTCCCCGACGCTGCGATGACTGGCTGAGTTTGAGTGATCGAGTACGTTCCAGGACGAAGATCGACAAAGGAGTACGAGCCATCGGCTAGCGTCTGGATCGTCGTGTCGACATTGTTGCCCAAATGGTCGGTGCCTTGAAGTTTCACATCGACGCCAAGTATGCCGGTTTCTGCAATGTCTTTGACTCCGTCATTGTCGGCGTCAAAGTAGACAAAGCCTGCTAGTGAATGTTCGCGGATCCTTACCGAATCACTCGACGTATCGCTCCCGTTGGAATCGGGGTCCGTGTCATTTCGTTCGCCAGCCTCCGTGCCCGACAAAGTGCTAGCGTCTTCGATGGTGGCTGTGTTCGCCAGGACTGCGTCGGTTGCGACGGATTCCAACAGATCAACGGTGAACGTAAACGTCGCCGTCGCACCTGCCGCGATGGTGCCACCGGAATACGACAGATTGCCTGTCGTGGATACGTAGTTGGCCGTGAACGATGATGGATAGTCGACACCCGATGCCCCCAGGGTGACGCTGTTGCGATCATACTGAGCCGCCGACAGGATATCCTGAATCGTAACGTCGTAAGCGTCACCGAGCCCGGTGTTGGCCACCGACAATTCGATCGTCATCGTGTCGCCTGCATTGGCAAGCAGCGCCACAATGTTCTTTGTGATTGTCAGGTTTGATTCGACAACCTCAATATCCACTTGGTTGCTTGAGACCGGCGAGACACTGTCACCAGGGACATCGATGGTACCGACGTTGGTCAACGTTGTCTGACCAGATCCATATCCAACATTGGTGGCCACGTCGCTTACTTGTGCAGTCACCAAAATCACAAACGCGTTGTTATTCGGGTCATTGTCGACCGTGGTGTTGATCGTTCCAAACGTGAACTGAACGTCCGCACCGTCCGTCGCTCCCCCCGTGACTGTCGGTGTGCCTATCGTTCCCGCAAAGTCGGCCGATAGCAAGCCACCCGATGATGCGGCGTCAGTAATGAACGAGTACCCCGAATAGATCAGCCCTGCTGGCAACTGATCTTCAATAACCAGTCCCGGCGAAGTGCCTTCGGGCATCTGGACGACGAAAGCGAAAGTCGCTTCCTCGCCAATCGTTACGTTCGTACCTGACGTTTCCGTTTGATCCGTGCTGAACAGTGATTTAACAAACGTTGCTGCGTTGATCGTGATCGGTGCAGGATCGTTTGCGGTGTAGTCGTAACGCGTATCCGCAGCATTGGTACCATCACGTTCGCCGTCGTCCAAAGAACTAGCCGAGGAACGGGTAGCGACGTCACCATTCAAGCTAGTCCACTGCACCGTGGGCGTGTTCGTGATCGATTGGTTGGGCGACACTTCGTTCGAGATGGTTCCGTCAACCGTGATTGTGACAACACGTCCCGTTTGCGACTTCAACAGATCAAAGTCCACACTGCTGCCAAGCGACAGCGTATATCCGGTCGCGTCGCTACCCGACAACACAAAATCGCTCGCCGACAATAGGCCGGCGGAATCCGCAACCGAGAACGTCACGCCGGTAATTGCTGAGTTGCCGCTGGCGACCGTGGGGATTGCGTCGACGAAGTCTAAATCAAATGCGTCGACGGGGCCGGTGTTGGACAACGTAATGGTGTAGCGAGCCGAATCACCCGCGTCACCCGTTGTTTGGCCGGGATTTCCGGCCACGATGACAGTGTTGTTGATTGATACAACCGCTTCCCGAACGGTCACGTCATCGGCATCCACGGTGACTGCGGTTGACGCGTCCCCGCCCCACTGGAATGTCGCCGAGTTGTCCAGCAGTGTATTGGCTTGGTTGCTGGCGACGTTCAAGACAACGGCCTGATATCGCAGCGTGATCGTTCCATCGGTGTCGTCGGAAACATCCGAATCAGTGACCGTACCCAGGTTCCAGGTTAGTACG
>JBAUHR010000218.1:0-5206 GCA_049680385.1 Rubripirellula sp.
AACAAGGATTCACGCGATGGGTGAACACCAAGGTAACCTTTTCGAGCCCCAATTCAATCGCTCCGTCAAGGTTCAATCGACCGATCATCGAATGGGACATGCGAAGGTTCGTTGGGTCGGTGCTGAAGGTCGGCGGCCGGATGGTCAAGCATTCGCGGCGACGGGTTCTCCGCATCGCCCAGTCGGCTGAGCCGCTGTGGTCGCGCCTGATCGAGCGTGCTGAAGGCTGGCAAGTGACGCTTCCTAAGCCAGGTATCGGCCAAGGCTTCATGCCTCCACCGGAGCACGCCCACTTGCAAGAAGTGCTTCGTCAGTAACGGCACCCATCGATACGAAAGGCGGCTTTGGGGAGGGGGCCGTTGTGCGCACGCAGCCACAATCAACGCCAAAATCACCAACAGCCACGCTCAAGACCGAGCCAACAACAAGAACAACCGAACCCCACACGCTTGGTGAATAATGCGGGGTGACGGCGACGAGTGGAGTTTGCGGGTTCCACGAAAGTGGTCTGGCCCCACTGCTCTCCGCTTAGAACGAACGCAGGAACGTTGACCAAATTCTTGGGATAGACCTTTTGAAGGTCATAACCTTGAGGTCCTGTAGAACAGAGACAACAGAGACTTTGGGCCGAGACCGGTCCAAACAGCCCGCCGGACGGAATCGGCGAGACCTTCTCCAGAGACACGCCGAGAGAACTTCCGTCGGCCAGCGTTGACGTAAGTCCTTACCAGACAAGCGGTAAAACACGAAAAAAGCCGGCGTCAGTCCATGGGACCAACGTCGGCTTGTTCGTTAACCCGGCGGTCGGATTAAACCGACATGCCAGATTGAAGTTGCGGGAGCCGGATTCGAACCGACGACCTCGAGGTTATGAGCCTCGCGAGCTACCGGGCTGCTCCATCCCGCGGTGAAGTTTGCCGGACAATTCCTTGCGGTTTTGTGTCGACCCGTGTGTTATCGGCGAAACGGGGTTGGTTGTCAACGGCTTGGTGATGCTGTCCGCAGACTTTGTTCTCGGGCGGCGATACAACCCGCTTTTCCTGTCTAATTGGACTTTGTGCTGGTTGTTTGGCGGTTGAGTTCGCATTCGTTGCACGTGGCCCTTATCCTTTAGCATGTCAAAACTCGAGAACAAACTTGATGGTCGATATCGTGTGCCTGTACATTGTACCTGGGTTTGACCTGATTTCTGATGCGGCTTTTTAGATACGGCTCTCTGAACGTCTCTTTTCTTTTCTTCGATCTTGACAGTTCGCCACGATGTCACAAGCCGAATATTCAAACGATACTGGGCTGAGCGATCCCAACGGTCCCGTTTCGATGGTTCCGGGGGCGTCCGTTCCAACGCCGCCGATCGCTGAACCGGTACAAAGACCCAATCAAGAAGCCGGCAAGTTACCTGGTCAACGGCCAACCAGCCCACCGCCAGCCAGTCCACCGCAGGTCGGAGCCGCACCCGCAGTTTCCGCACCAGGTGGTCCACCGCTGGTTGAGCCGCAAGGGAACATTGTTGACAAAGCAAACGTTGCCGCGCCGCCGAGTGGCAAGAGCAAGCGTGCTGGGGTGACGAATCGCGGGGCCGTTGTACCGCCACCGCCGCCGCCCCGATCGACTTTGCCGCCGATTCGACAGGCAGCCGATGCCCGTTCGCCGTCCGGGGTTGGTTGGGCCAAGGGAGTTCGATGGCGTGGTGAGCTGGACGGAATCAAAGGTTCCGCTACGGTACCACCGGTCACGGGCGAAGGCGAGTTGCCGGCTGACGAAATGATTGATCCGGGCGAAGACCGGTTTCGATTTGCAGCACCGCCGTGGCTGGTCAGTTTGATCATTCACCTAGTGTTCCTGTTGGCCTTGGCGTTGATCACGACGCCAGCGGGCTCGGGAATCGGCAAGTTCATTCTGACGATTGGTTCTTCGGATGGCGATCCGAACGAGGAGATGACGGAGTTTGATATTTCCACCGACACGTTGGTCGAAGCCGACTCGGTGTTGCCGTCGGAAATTGAGTCAGAGATGAACATCGAATTGCCAGAACTTTTCGAAGCCGTTAAAGAATCTGCCGAAACGCCGACCCTGGTTCCGCTCGACATGGGATTGGCTGCGTCGGAGTCGATGCAACCGATGTTCGGTGGTCGCACGGGCGCGCTGAAAGCGTCACTTATGTCAATGTTCGGCGGGACTGCTGAGACTCAGGATGCCGTCAAACGAGGTTTGATGTGGCTGAAGCGAAACCAAAACAAAAAAGGCGGTTGGAGCATGATGGGGCCGTATCGCGACGGCAACCATAGCGAGAATGAGACGTCGGCAACGGCGATGGCGATGTTGGCGTTCTTGGGTGACGGGCATACTCACCGGAGCGGCGACTATACCGACGAGATGGAAAAGGCAATGAAGCACTTGGTCGCGATGCAGGACCGAAGCGGCTTCATGGCTCGCAGCGCCCGCGGTCACGAACAGATGTACTCGCAAGCCCAAGCCACGATCGCGTTATGCGAACTGTATGGGATGACGAAAGACTCGTGGCTTCGCCCAAGAGTCGAGTTGGCGATTGACTTTGCCCAAAAAGCTCAGTCGGACCAGGGCGGTTGGCGTTACATGCCGAACCAAGATTCGGACACATCGGTCACCGGATGGTTCGTGATGGCGCTGAAAAGTGCACAGAGTGCTGGTATTGAAATCGACGCTTCAAAGTTACGGCACGTCGGCGCCTACTTGGACACTGCGGCGTCTTACGAAGGTGCCGCGTACTCCTATCAGCCACGCGGTGGTCCGTCACCAGCGATGACGGCCGAAGGACTGCTGTGTCGACAATACTTGGGATGGAACCGGGACGATCTTCCGATGATTCGTGGCATCGAAGCGTTGTCGATGGACTACCCGTTCGATGCGAATGACCAGGACGTCTATTACTGGTACTACGCGACGCAGGCACTTCACCATTTCGGTGGCTCGGCCTGGCGAAACTGGAACGATATCATGAAAGTCCAATTGCCGAAGATGCAAGTTCGAAGCGGTCGCGAAGACGGCAGTTGGTCGCCTCAGGGCGACGCGTATGGATCCTACGGGCGACTGTATACGACTTGTTTGTCGATCTATTGCTTGGAAGTCTATTATCGACACATGCCGTTGTATAAAGCCGGACACGAGTAGACGTTGATTCGACTAGGCAACGTTGGCGGTGATCAAGATTAACAGTGAACAAGATTAACAGTGAACAGAGTTGCCAGTGATCAGAGTTGCCGATGATCAGGCCGGCGTTTTCTCGGTTGCAACGGACAGGTTCTCGGTTGAAAGTTTCCGGAATACGAAGAACGCCGTCACCAGAACACAGCACCAAGCAGGGATGTCGCCGATCCGGACATACAGGCTGTTGCGGTTGTCTCTGCGAGGCTTCGTGATCAGCGTCTCGTTGGTGCCGATCGAAAGTCGGGCGACAACTTTGCCGTTTGAGTCGACGTGTGCCGTTGGTCCATTGTTCGCTGCCGACACGATCGGGCGACGAATTCCGACGGCGACCATTTGGGCACAACGCAGGTGATGTTCAAGAACCGACGAATCGTCAAACCACCCGTCATTGGTCACGGTCGCGATCACGTCGGGCATTTGCCCGGTGCTTGCGAGCGAACGCATTTGATTGACGGTGACTCGTTCTACGGCGGTTTCGATACAGATATTGGGTGACACTCCTGTGCCAGCAATGTCCATCCGTTTGCCTTCTTCACCTTTGTTCAAGTGGGGAATCATTTGCCCGATCCAAGGCAATTCGCAAACTAGTGGGATGTGTTCACCGACTAGAACCAGGTGAGTCTTTCCGTACCAGTCGACGACATCACCACTCGAGTCGACGTGAATCACGCCGCTAAACATCTGGTGCGTGTCCGCATATTGGATCACGCCGCAGCCGGCGAGCAATTCGGGCGGGGCCGCTTGGGAATCTTCGGCGACCATCAACTGCTGGATATACCGACAGCGTTGCGTAAAGTACCGCTGGTGATCGGCCACACCGGCTTGGAATTCATCGGCCGTCATCGACGCCTCGGCGGGTACAGTCGCGTCCGGAGCGGCAGTCATCCATGGCGTTGCACCTGAGAACATGGACTCGGGCCAGACGACCAACCCAATCGGCTGGTCGGATTCACGGACGGCCTTTACAGCCTGATTCGCGTAGTTTTGAAAGATTTCCTCTTGACGCTCGGGACTTTGGACATAGTTGACTTCTTCGTCTCGTTGCAGCAACGCGATCGTGGCCACAGATTCACCAAGCGGTTCAGACGTGCGATAAATTCCGTAGCTAATGGTCGCGATCAGCAGTGCGGACGCAAACGATGTCGCGACCAACGCAGACTTTGAACTCGACCGGCCACGCCATCGCTGCCACGTTAAGAACGTCGCAACGTTCGAACACACCAGGACCGCTCCGACGCCGTAGGAACCCAACAAATCCGCGATCTGGATCATCACCGGAACGTCCACAAGCAGATGACCAAGCATCGCAGCGGAAATCCCGGTAAGAAAATAGTTTCGCACCAGCTCGGTTGCGACCCAAACGATCGGGGCAGCAACGAGCAGCGGAATGCCACGCGCGATCGCGCGGCGAGTAAGACCGATGAAAGCGACGTGGTAAATGGCCAAGTAGGCAGATAACGCGATCCAGCATGCGTACATGACTGGATGTGCGTGACGCAGTCCTTGCAATGCGATCAACCAGTATGCTGTCGACGCAAGCCAAATGATTCGATAACACTTGCGGGTCAGCGGCTTGGGAGACGTTGCTAGGTGCAGCCATGGAATGATGGCAAAGAAGGCGAGCGGCCATAGGCCAAATGGCGTTCCAGCCAACCACAGCATCGATACGGATGCGAGTGCAATCAGAGCGAGTTGGTTCGGCGTGGTATGCGCGTGTTTCGGTTCGTCCATAGCGGGCGAATGGTACCAGAGTGCGGGGGGAAGCCGAAGATCGGTTGTTCACTGGATTGTGTATTCTGGCAGCGTCGCGGTCGGGGGAAGGGTAGTTTTAGTTCACTCTCGTTTTCAGGGCGGACCTGAGCCTGAGCGAGGGGAGGATTCCAGCACTGCCCCTGCGATAGCCCAAGACTGGCGGACTCACGAAATTTGATTTTAGCTTGCCAGTGACGCTTGGTGTGTCGCCTCGAATTGGACGGGAGACTGGTAGCCCAGCGTTTGGTGGATGCGTTTCGTGTTGTAG
>JBAUHR010000219.1:0-22414 GCA_049680385.1 Rubripirellula sp.
GATGTGAACTGCAAAGCAGTTCATAAACAACCACAAAGTACACCCTGCGAGCGGAGTCGCAGGGCCACGTAGGGTGGCCCGATGTGAACTGCGAAGCAGTTCAGGAAGGAGCTGGCGTGTCGACTACTTCACTGCGTCAATGGTCAGGCCGGGCCAATCGTCGGTTCGGAATGGTGTCATTTTTAGTCCTTCTAGGCTTTGCACGTTGGCGACGGGGTTGTCAGCCCAAGCGAATCGAACGGCGACGGGCGTTTCGATCGAGTCGGCGGTGACTTCGATCGTGTCTTTGCTGACGATTTTGGCGGTCGCGTCGACGAACTTTTTGTCTTCACCAGCGATCGTGAATCCGATCGGCGTTTTGACGTCGAACGTATCCAGACCACGACCGACGTGATCAAACTTGACGATGGCTTTGTTGCCTTCGACCGTCATCGATTTCATCGTTGGACTTTGAAAGGGCACGTTGTAGCCGTATTGGTTTGCCAGTGCCCAGCGTGCCAATCGCTTGGCGACATCCTGTTTGTTTTTTGGGTGGATGTCGGCCGCTTCGCCAAGGTCCGTGATGACGGCTTCGCCGGTGGCGGGCAATCGCGACATGGTCATCGTTTGAGCTTCGCGAAGTTCGGCCCAGTCGCTTTCCGATGGCGTTTCCGATTCATTGCGATAGTCGGCCAGTTGGACCCAGTAGAATGGAAAGTCGCCTTGTCCCCAGGCATTGCGCCAGGTTTGAATCATCAACGGGAACAGGTCGCGATATTGATACGCGCGGCCGGCGTTGGATTCGCCTTGGTACCAGATCGCACCACAGATCGTGTAACCGATGATTGGGTTGAGCACGCCGTTGTAAAGGTTGGCGGGACGATGCTGACCGGCCAGGATGTTTTGTGGCGGGCGCGGTCGGTTTCCTTTCTGTCCGTTGGCTTTCCACTTTGCCATGCGGTCATTCCATTTGGCAACTTCGGCGTCGTGATCGTAAGTCTTCGCAATCGTGTCCCATCGCTCAAGTAGCTCGCCGTATTTGCCATCCGATTCCAAGACGTCTCGCGGCACCCAGGCTTCGGCCGAAGAACCGCCCCATGCGTTGTCGATCAAGCCGACGGGGATATCAAGAGTTTGGTGCAGTTGCCGACCAAAGAAATATCCGACGCCGGAAAAGTCTTTGACCGTTTGCGGCGTGCAAGCTTCCCATTTGCCCTTGAAGTCGTTCTGCGGTTCCTGGGTTCCAACTTGAGGTACCGAGATCAGCCGCAGGTTCGGGTACTTGGCGGTCAGCGTTTCTAGATCAGCGTCGTTCGAATTGCCGACGGTGAATCCCATGTTGGATTGCCCCGAGCAGACCCAAACTTCGCCGACCAAGACGTCGCTGAAAACACGAGTTTCGTCCGCTTTGACTTCCAATTCGTGCGGCCCGCCGGCCGGCAAAGCATCAAGTTTTAAGTCGAACCGGCCGCTTGAATCGGATGTTGCGTCGGCTGTATGCCCAGCGATGGTGGCGGTGACTTTGGTGTCGGGCGATGTCCATCCCCATACGTGAACGGGCACGTCACGCTGGACGACCATCGAATCGCCAAAGATCGGTGAAAATTTCAGTTCGGCTTGGGCGACCAACGGCAAAATCGACCATACGGCAAACAAAAGCAGGCGGTGAGTCATCGAAATACTCTTCAGGTGGGGGGAGGGAGCGGGTTTCGCTTGGAAGATCTGGCATCATAATCTCGCACTACTGGCGGATGTTGTATTGACGGCCGCCATCTTGAGGCTGAGCCAGATACAATGTTGTTCCGCTGTCTGCTTCTCGACGACTGCGATACTGATGACGACTTGGATGTCGATTTTCTTTTCGATTCCGCTGTGCTGAGTTCAACCTGATGTCTCCTCTTTCTTACTATATGTCGCGATTCGTTCTTGCGTTTGCAGTCTTGTTGGCGGTTGTCCCGCAAACCGCATTGGCGGATTGGCTTGACGACATCGGGTACACGCAATTGCAAACCGAACTTGGCGCCTCCACACCGACCGGTGCGGGAGTTGCGGTTTCGATGGCCGAGGCGCCCGATGGATCGGCAAACTATTTGCCTGACACCTCCGGGCCCAACTACACGGGCAAGATCGTCGTTGATCAAACTGGCACTTCGGCGGGATTCAATGGACATGCCTCCGGCGTAGCCAGTCTCTTTTTCGGCAACACGACCAGTGTTGCACCGGGGGTGACTAACATCGCTGCATTCGAAGCGAATGACTGGGTGAACAATGGGCTCGGTTTTTCGACAACGACTGAACCAGTCGCGCATCCTTATTCCGTCCAGAACCACAGTTGGATCGCAAATGCGACTGCGGCCGAGATTCCAAGCGTGATCGACCTAGCAATGCGAGCCGATTATCTAGCCAATCGCGACAATGTGATGATCATCGGTGGCGCGAATAATGGTGCAACCTCAAGTGTGCCGCACCTTTTGGCACATTCTTACAACGCGATCAATGTCGGTCTGACTAGCGGCAACCATTCGCACGGAAACACGACGCTTAGCTATGGGGCCGGTCGGCCGCGACCCGATATTGTTGCGCCGGCCGGCACAACGAGTAGCGCGACCCCCATGGTGTCGTCGGCTGCAGCGATGCTTTACGAAGTCGCCGGCGCGTCCAATGCAAACAACGTCGAAGCGATGCGCGCGATCTTAATGGCCGGAGCAACGAAGGATGAGTTTTCGGATTGGGATCGCACTGTGACGCGACCGATCGACGAGATTTACGGTGCCGGCGAATTGAATGTCTACAACAGTTACCAGATCCTGGATGGTGGCGAGTACAACGGAACTGTCGTCACGCCGATAAGTCCAGTGGGGTTATTTGGATACGATTTCAATAACCCCGCGTCGATGTCCTCGGATTTCTTGTATCAGTTCGAGGTGTCCAGCGGTCAAGTGATGGACGAGTTGTCCATCTTTTTGCAGTGGAGCATAGACGTTGTTGACGGGAGTGCCCTGTCCACTGAGTTCTCGCCCAGCATCGATCCGGTACTTGGCGGCGGCTTGGCGAATCTGGATTTGAATGTTTACGACTCGACCAATTCGCTAGTTGATCAGTCAATTAGCAATGTGGATAACTTCGAGCATATTTATTTGACTGGTTTAAATGCGGGCACCTATACATTGGCAGTCAGTGGTAACCGGGCAACCCAATATGGCTTGGCCTGGCGAGGTAGTTTGTCAGCCGTGGCGGTTCCCGAGCCTTCGACTTTTGTAACGTTGGCCATTTTTGGCAGCTGTATGGTATTGCGATCCCGCCGTCGCTGCGCCGGTCGTCAAGTCTAGCCGATCGGTGTTCGGTTCGATGTAATCTTGAGTTCTCCAAACATACTTCTGGGTGGTTTTCATGCGAGCTATTTGTTTCGTAGCTTTCGGGTTGATCCTCGTGAACTTAATTGCCGCTCGTGTTCAAGCAGCACGCCCGAATGTACTGATTGCGATTGCCGATGATCAGTCTTATCCGCATGCTTCGGCGTATGGTTACACCGCGATTTCGACGCCGGCGTTTGATCGGGTTGCCCGCGCCGGTGTGTTGTTCAATCAAGCGTTCACTCCCGCGCCCGGTTGCAGCCCGATGCGGGCTGCTTTTCTGACAGGACGTGAAATTTGGCAGAACCGCGAAGCCGGGACTCACGCCAGTTCCTTTCCGACGGATCTGCCTGTGTTTACGAACCAATTGGCAGGTGCCGGATACTTAGTCGGGATGACCGGCAAAGGCTGGGGGCCGGGCAAGGCGATTGGTTGGGACCAAAACCCCGCTGGCAAGAACTATTCGAAACAAAAGAATGATGCACCCAAGGGCGTTTCATCCACGGACTACGCCAGTAACTTTGAAAAGTTCTTGGACGTTCGTTCGAGTGATCAACCGTTCTGTTTTTGGTTCGGCAGTCACGAACCCCACCGCGGTTACGACCAAGGAATCGGCGCTCGCAATGGGATCGACCCGGCTAAGGTCGATGTCCCTGATTTCCTGCCCGACAACGATGTCGTTCGCGGTGACATCGCCGACTACTTATACGAGATTCAGTGGTTCGACAAGCATCTTGGTCGCATGGTCGATCATCTGGAGAAAATCGGCGAGTTGGAAAACACGCTGGTGATCGTGACGAGCGATAACGGGATGCCATTCCCAGGTGCGAAAGCCAATCTGTTCGAGTACGGCATTCACATGCCGCTTGCGATCAGTTGGCCCGCCGCGATTGCGGGCGGGCAAGTCAACGATGACCTAGTCAGTCTGATTGATGTGACGCGAACCATTTTTGATGCGTCCGAAGTCCAGCCCGAACAAGCTGACCAGATGTCGGGGTTCAGTTTGCTGCCGCGGATCAAGTCATCGTCGTCGGGCGTCGCTTGGCCGCGAACGTCGGTGTACAGCGGCCGTGAACGGCACTCGTCGTCGCGATACAACACGCTTGGTTATCCGTGCCGATGCATCCGTTCCAAAACTCACTTGTACATTCGGAACTTCAAGCCGCAGCGCTGGCCGGCCGGGGCGCCGGTTGTGTACTCGAAAGTCGTCTACAACGACCAAGGCAAAGTGGTGTCGTCACAGTCCGGATCGGATCACGGCGGTTACCACGACATCGACGACGGTCCAACGCTGGACGAGATGCGGAATCATCAGGATGCACCGGAGAACGCGAGGCTGTTGCGTTTGGCGACGTCGAAACGACCAGCCGAGGAACTGTACGACATCCGCGTCGATCCCGGCTGTCTGAATAACCTGGCCAGTGCGGCCGATGCGGCTGAAATCAAGCAGGACTTGGCCGATCGGTTGACACAGTACCTGACCGAAACCGGTGACCTGCGTCAAACCGATCCAGCAGCGGGCGAGATCTGGGAAACCTATCCTCGGTACAGTCCCCTGCGATGGTTTCCGATCCCGGACTGGGCGAAGCTGGATCCGCCAAGCTTGATGAAGTGGCTAGAAGCTCGTCGGCCCAAGAAGTAGCCGGTCACGCATCGCGAAAGAGACTATTCGCCTAGGTTGGCTTTCTCGTTTCCGTCTTCGTCGTATCGGTTGATCGCGAAATAGAAGAACGGAATCGGCAGGCATGGCAACAGCAGCAGGAAGAATTTGCCGACCAGCAAGCTGAATCCGATCGTCACGGCGACGAATCCCATCCATAGCCACCACGTGTCTCGCCAAAGTCCCCAGATTTGTTTCATCATTAGCGCGTAGCCTTCGTTTCGAGAGAATCCGCAACTTCAGAAGTAGCAAGGATTCTGGAGTTCCGCGTGACGGGCTTCACGGCCTCGTCGCAAGTAATTGTTGCTCGATTCACAGGATTTGCCCAGCGGTAACCGGCGCGGTGGTGGGTTTCGGCGGGCGGAGTCGATAGACTGTGCCGGTCTACAATCAAATTTACTCGCCAATCAAAACGGAATTACCTGATGACCAACTCCATCAAGTCACTGATCGAGTCCGGAACGAAGCTCTATCTCGATTCGGTCGAGCCCTCGGAAGTCGATCAAAACTTGGCGTGGGGCGCCGTGGGTGCAACCAGCAATCCAGCCATCATTTCGGGGATCGTCAAAGCCGGCGGTTTGGACTCGGAAATCGAGTCGCTGATCGGTGCTGGGCATGACGACGAGACGATCGCTTGGGAATTGACCGATTCTTTGGTCAAGGACGCCCAGAAAAAGTTCTTGGCCATTCACGAGCAAACCGGCGGAGATGCCGGTTGGGTGAGTTTCGAATTGGATCCGTTGTTAGAAGACCCTTCGTTGAACCTGAGCGAAGACGACGTGGTGAACCGATACGTCGAGCTAGGCAAAAAGTGGGCCGCCGGTCACGTCAACCGGATGATCAAGGTGCCGGCGACCGCTGCGGGTTTGCGAGCGCTCGAACCCTTGGCCGCGGCTGGCATCACATTGAACGTGACATTGATCTTCACCATGGATCAATACATCGCTGCGCGAGAATCCGTTTGGAAGGGCGCACAGAAACTAGCCAATCGAGACCAGTTCAAGTCGGTCTACAGCATCTTCATTTCGCGGATCGACGTTTACACCAAGTCGGAAGTGCCGACGCTTTCCGATGAATCGCAAGGCATGGTGGGTTTGCTGAATGCGAAACGGGTTTGGCAAGAAAACACGGCTTTCTGGGCGGACAAGAAATTGCCTCTCGCTCAAGAATTGATCTTTGCGAGCACCGGGACCAAGAACCCAAGCGACCTGCCGTATCGTTATGTGCAAGCACTCGCCGGTAGCGACATTCAAACCAATCCACCCGAAACCAACCAAGCTGTTGTCGACAGTGGTGTCACGTTCACTCGAACCGTTGACCAAATGCCATCGCAAAGCATTCAAGACGATGTCGACGCCAAGGTTGATGTCGCAGCGATGCGGTCGGCTTTGATGGCCGAGGGAGTCGACAAGTTCGTCAAGCCACAACGGGCATTGTTGGAATTGATTGCGACCAAGCGAAAGCAACTTTCGCCGTCCAGTTAGGATCACTTGGCCTGACTGTTGACTTGTTCGGCGTCGCGTTCGAGTGATCGTTTCAAGAAATCACTTTGCGTCGATCGGCACAGGTCGACCAAGTCATAGGATTGTCGAAGCAACGCCACCCAGGTGGCGTCTTCGGTCTTGGCCAATTGCTCGATCGTGACCGCGATGTTAGCGATTTCGGTTAATTGGAAGTCTTCGGCAAGCGAAGCGACGCGAAGCGCTTGAGCTTGCAGTTCAATGACGTCTTGATTCGACACCGCGCCGACGAGTGCTTGAACGTGCGTCCCGATCGATAGTGCGTTCTGTTTTCGAAGCGCGATCGCGCCGGTCGCAAACACGGCGCGCGTGCTGCTGATCTTTTCGATGAAATGTTCGACCAGTTTGGGGTCGAACTGAGTTCCGGCACAGCGGCGCAGTTCTTCGACGGCCTCTTCGTGGGAACGTCCCGGGCGATAGACGCGGTCCGATACCATCGCGTCGTAGCTGTCAGCGATCGACAACAAGCGAGCCGCCTGCGGGATGGCTTCGCCGGTAGGCAATTCTGGATCGCGAGCATGTCCACCATAAAACGCATGGTGGTTGGCCATGATTTCGGTCAGCTTCACGCACTCGAACGATCCCGACACAATCTCGACACCAATGCGATCGTGACGGCCCATGATTTCCCATTCTTCGGGCGTTAGCTTGCCAGGTTTCAACAGGATGCTATCGGGGATTCCGATCTTGCCGATGTCGTGCAACAGACCTGCGATTTCCAGGATGTAACGTTCGGCAGGATCGAAGATTCCTTCGCCAGCGCGAGCACACAGGTCGGCAACTCGGCGAGAGTGTTCGGCCGTATCGGTATCGCGATAGGACAGTGCCGATACCAACGCGATCACCGCTTGGAACGGAATGTCGACGCGATCGTGCTTGTCTTCATCGAGAATTTTTTCGGTGTCTTGGATGATCGAGTAACTTGCGTTGTAGACGATCGATCGGTTGCGTCCTTCGCGTTTGGCAACGTATAGGCAAGCGTCGGCCTGGTTGACCAGTTCCTGTGGGTTGTGGCTGCGGAAACGCAGTTCAGAAACACCCAAACTTGCCGTCAAACGCAGTTCCTCGGGATCATCCAGTCGGATGGCGGCGATGGCCTCGCGAGTTTTTTCGGCATGAGCCAAGGCGGTTTCAATGTCCATGTCAGGCAACAGCACACAGAATTCTTCGCCACCGTACCGGCACACAACGCCGTCGGATTCATTCTGGGTCCGAATCACTTGGGCGACTGCGCGAAGCACTTCGTCCCCGGCGTGGTGACCGTAGGTGTCGTTGACGCTCTTAAAGTGGTCAACGTCAACCATGATGCACGCCAGTGCCGAATCATTTGACTTGGCTTGCATCCAAATGCTGTCGAACTTTTCGAAGAACGCGCGGCGGTTCAGACATCCGGTCAGCGAATCTTGCGTTGCCAGGATCTCGAGTGCTCGGTTCTTTCGTTCAATTTCGTCTCGACTGCTGCGCAACAGTGACAGCATCCGTTCCAATTCGGCGCGATGTTCTTCGACGTGGGTGACGTCTCGGAAGGTCGCGAGCGCGCCTCGCTGGGTACGGTCCTTGCCCAGCGGAGCGGCGTTGACCGAGAAAATTCGCTGGGAACCATCGGTCAACGTGATGCGAAGCATTTGTTCGCTTTGCAATTCAGACTTTTCGATCGCGTGTATCCACGGATAGCCGGATTCGGCTACGTCATCGGCGACCCAGTCCAGGTCGCTGGCCCGTTTATGCGTCAGCAAATCAGCTTCGACACCGACAAGGTCCGCGAACGCTTGGTTGGCAAGCACGATGCGGCCGGAACCGTCCAGGACCAATAGACCTTCGGCCAACGTATCGAGTGCTTGACGCACGCGATCGGGAACAACTTGAGTATTGCTGAACACGCCCATCATGCGGATCACAAAAATCGTGAACGCGACCATGCCTGATAGGATATAGAACCCAACAAATTGGACCGTCGGGTTGGCAAGTAGACGATCGACAGTGTTCGAGCCGCGTTGGCGAAAGCAAAACTCCATGTTGCCCCACGAACGGTGGTTCAACGTGATTGGAATTTTGGCTTTGTCTGCAGCGTTTGTGACGCCGACCGTTGGGTTCCACATCTTTTCGTGGTGCCCGGTGTCCAGTCGCAGTGTGCCGAATTCGCTACGCACGCCGATCGACATCAATTCGGGGTCGCGATCGACGAGAGCTTGAAGTGTCGACCGAAGGGCAACCCAGTCACGCTCGCTGATCTGCCGCACGCTTTGAATGGCAATCGTTTCGCAATTCTGTTGGCGCGCATTGTTCTTAATAGCCGCAGCGTCTGGCAGGTAGCCAAACCACTGTGCCCCTAGGATAAGGCTGGCCCCGACGCATACTAGCGAAAAGGCGAGTCTTAGCGATGCGAGCAATCTCTTGCCCAACGAATTCCCCGTTGTTGATTGTTCGGGGGCCGTTCCTTCGTCTCGCCTGTGTCAAGCGCGAGCGCGTTATCGAACGCGCGGAACAAACCTCCATTGGAAGTGTTGCCTATCGCTTTCAGGCCTAGCCTGTAAAAACTCAGCGGAAGTCTAGGGATGGCGGGAACGGAGACGATTTTTTGGGTCGTCGCGATTGCGATACGTTGATCAATCGTCCGGGTTAGGCGGGTTGCCCAATGAGACCGGACAGTACTTACGCAATGATGTCATCCAGTTCGTCGTTGGCTAGATCATCTGTCGCTCGATACGCGCTTAGCAGTGCGGTCGGGTCAATGATTCGCCAAGACGGCAAGCTCGTTGCCACCGCGGTGACGAATGCACCGCCGCGTAATGCCCACAGGACGTAACCGATCGAGAACAAACCGGCCGCGGTGCCGGCGTTGCCGACTAACAGGTCGCCGGTGCTCTCTTCAATCACTTCGTCGCTGTCGGACCAGTTGATCCACGCGATCGTGTCCTGCAACGCGCTCTGCAAGAGCGGTCGATCCAAGGATTGGAAGTCGTTGTGATTATCACTGAAACGCGACTGTGACGATTCCCGAACGCTCGCGTAAATCATCGACGTTCCCGCTTGATCACTGCGTTCAAATGACTGCAGTTTTAGTTTCGCGTTCAGCGCTAGCTCACGGTCGCCGGCTACTGTGTTTTTGGTCGACGCTTCGGTTTCCGGTGTAGTGACCGTTGGTGGACCTGTCAGTGGCGAACCGCTTCCGTCCGGTGTGCCGTTCTCGTTCGTTTCCGAGTCAGGGTCCGTCGTCGGATTCGTAGGTGTCGTCGGGCCATCGGGACCATCTGGAACGTCAGGGCCTTGCGGTGCTTGAACAGCGTTCACCGTGATTCGTACTTCGACCGAGTCGCTTTGCAAATTACCGTCGTCGACGATGTACGTGAACGTATCAAAACCATAGAAGCCAGGGGATGGCGTGTAAGTCAGGCGACCGTCTGTCTGCAAAGTCAGGGTGCCGTTTGACGTCGGCGTAATGACATACGCTGTTAACGGGTCACCGTCGATATCGTTGTCGTTGACAATCACGCCGGTCGCTGACGAAATCGTCAGCGTGCTGCCGGCGTTGACCGAGTAGTTATCAACGTAGGCGACGGGAGCTTCGTTCCGGTCAATGACTTCGATCGTGAACGCTTGATCGTTCGTGCTGCCATCACTACTGGTAGCTTCAACGATGATGGAATGACTGCTTTCGGATTCAAAGTCAACGCTGCCAATGAGTGTGACGATGCCCGTGTTTGCGTGGATTTCGAATCTGCCGCCTGCATCGTCGATCAGCGAGTACGTAACGACGTCTGTGCTGTCTTGATCGATGGCAAGAGCCGTCAGTTTTGCACTGGTGCCTGTAGGCGAGTTTTCATTGATGGAAGCTGTGAATCCGCTGTTGTTGACGATTGGTCCGACCGCAAATTCATTGACGTCGGCGATATCGATCGTAAAGGCTGATTCCGTCCATGATCCGTCCTGGCTGGTTGAGCGAACGGTGATCGATTGGCTAGCACCGTGCACTTCGCGATCGATGTCCGCAGCCGTGGTCACAATGCCACTGTCAACATCGATTTCGAATAGGCCGTTCGGGTTGTTCGTCAGCGTGTAGCTGATGGCATTGTTGGTGCCATCCGCATCCGATGCCGATGCCGTGATACCCACGGTCGTACCAATCGCGACATTTTCGTCAACCGCATTTGCAGTCCCGTCGATATCCGTGGTTGCCGTTGTCGCGAATTCATTGACGTCGTTGACGGTGATGGTCATCGTGTCGGTCGACGACGACAGGTCCGACGAGGTCGCGCGGACCACGATGTCATGGGACGTCGCCTGTTCGCGATCCAGCAATGAACCGTTCGCAACCGTAACCACACCCGTCGTTGGGTTGATCGCGAAGCGACCGTTGGCATTGTCGTCCAGTGAATAAGTGACCGTGTTGGTGGTGGCATCAGCATCCGTCGCCAAGGCTGTGATACCAACGGTCGTTCCGTTCGCAGCATTTTCGTTGACGCTGTTCACGGTTGCGTCGCTGTCGATTGGCGTCGTGACGTTGAACTCGTTGACGTCATTCAGATTGATGGTCACGGTGCGATCGTAGATTGATCCTGATGCATCCGTGACTCGGACAGTGATGTCGTGGGATGTCGCGGTTTCGTAATCCAGCAAGTTGCTGTTGGCGACCGTGACTTCGCCGGTCGTTGGATTGATGCTGAATCTTCCACTTGCGTCATCGAAAAGACTGTACGAAAGCGTATCCGTCTCGTCCACGTCGTTGCCCGTGAACGATCCCACGCTGGTGCCGTTTGCCGAGTTTTCGTCTAGGTTCCCGAAGACAGCGGTGATCGAATGCGGAGCATCGTTGGCACCTCGGATCGTGATTGCAACTTGTGTGCTGCTGGTCGCACCCGCGGCGTCTCGGACAGTGTAAGTGAACACGTCGGTCAGCGTTTCGGTTGCGATTCGCAGTGCTTGGACATCAGCGTTGCTGTTGTTGATGACGTACGTGTAGTCGCCGGTCGCACTGATCTGGATCGATCCGTACGTGCCCGTGACGCTTGTCGCGACATTGCCATTGGCACTAGCGGCAGTTCCTGCAACCACACCGCTGACGGTTTTGGTATCGCTGTTGTCAACGTCCGTGTCATTGGTCAGGACGTTGCCCGTTGCATCGGTGCCAGCGGTCGCATTATTGATCCCGCCATCCTCGTCGGCAGCACCACTGTTGACGACCGCAACCGGGGCGTCGTTGGTACCGGTGACGGTGATCGTGACGGTTTCCTGAGACGTCGCACTATTGTTGTCCGTGACTTCGTAGACGAACGTCACGTCGCGAGTCTCGCCCGCGGCGAGATCCTGGAAGTCAGACCCAGGATTGAACGAGTACGAACCATTGCTGTTGACCGTCGCGATGCCTTCGCTGGTTCCCGTGATCAACGCATAAGTATGCGTGTCGTTGGTGTCAGCGTCCGTTTCAGTCAGCGTTCCGTTGACAGTCGCACCGTCTTCGGTCGCCGAGTTGGTTCCGGTCTGCGCGACGGGACCGTCGTTGGTTCCCGAAACGGTGATCGTTACGGTCGCTTGCGAAGTTGCACTGTTATTGTCGTTGACTTCGTAGACAAACGTCACGTCGCGAGTCTCGCCAACGGCCAAGTCCTGGAAATCGCTGCCGGGATCGAACGAGTACGAACCATTGCTGTTGACCGTCGCGATGCCTTCGCTAGTTCCGGTGATCAACGCATAAGTATGCGTGTCGTTGGTGTCAGCGTCGGTTTCAGTCAGCGTTCCGTTGACAGTCGCACCGTCTTCAATAGCTGAGTTAGTTCCGGCCTGCGCGACGGGAGCGTCGTTGGTGCCCGTCACGGTGATCGTGATAGTTTCCTGAGACGTCGCATTGTTATTGTCCGTGACTTCGTAGACGAACGTCACGTCACGAGTTTCGCCAACTGCCAAGTCTTGGAAGTCGCTGCCAGGATCGAACGAGTACGAACCGTCACCGTTGACCGTGGCTGTACCTTCCGTCGTGTTGGTGATCAATGCGTAGGTGTGCGTGTCGCTGGTGTCCGCATCGGTTTCGGTCAATTGACCGGTCACGACAGCGCCGTCTTCGGCGGCGGTGTTCACGCCAGCCTGAGCCACGGGCCCATCATTGGTGCCCGTGACGGTAATGGTCACGATGGCCTGCGACGTTGCGCCGTTGTTGTCTTCGACTTCGTAGGTGAAGGTGACGTTGCGAGTCTCGCCCGCGGCCAAGTCTTGGAAGTCGGCACCTGGGTCGAACGCGTAGTTGCCGTTGGACTGGATGGTCACGCTACCTTCGCTCGTGTTCGCGATCAAAGAGTAGGTGTGCGTATCGTTGGTGTCGGCATCGGTTTCGGTCAGCGTCCCATTGATGATGGCTCCATCTTCGATGGCGGTGTTCGTGCCCGTTTGAGCGACCGGAACGTCGTTGGTGCCCGTGACGGTGATTGTCACAACAGCCTGCGACGTCGCACCGTTGTTGTCTTCCACTTCATAAGTGAAGGTCACGTTGCGGGTTTCACCATCAGCCAAATCTTGGAAGTCGGTGCCGGGATCAAACGCGTAGTTGCCATTCGACTGAACGGTAACACTGCCTTCGCTGGTGTTCGTGACAAGCGAATAGGTGTGCGTGTCGTTGGTGTCAGCGTCGGTTTCGGTCAGCGTTCCGTTGACAACGGAACCGTCTTCGGTCGCGGTGTTGGTTCCAGCTTGAGCAACCGGTCCGTCGTTGGTTCCGGTGATTGTGACGGTCACGGTTTCGGTATCGGATAACGGCGTGCCCTCGTCGTCAGTGGCACTGACGGTGTAAGTCAGAACCAGTGTTTCACCGTCGGCCAAGAAGTCAAACGCCTCGCTGCCGGAATTGAAGTTCCAGTTCAGCGTGTTGGTGGTTTCCGTTCCATCAAGGATCGCGGTCGGCGAAACGGTCAAAAAGTTGCGCAGCGCCGCGTTGTCGAGTGCAACGGGCACGCTGCCCGAACCGGTGCCGGTGACAACGACGGAATCCACCGCGGCAGTCACGTTGTCGGTGCGGTCCAGATCGGTGACGGTCAACGAACCGGTGCTGGTCAGTCCCGTGTTGGTTTCAGTCAGTGCTGCGGTGTCCGGTCCGTCGGTGATGACGGGGGCATCGGCGGTTCCGTTGATCGTGATCGTCACCGTTTGCGTGTCCGTACCGCCTTGACCGTCCGCGATGGCCACGGTGTAGGTCAGCGTCAGCGACTCGCCGGTGGCGAGGTAGTTGAACGCTTCGCTGGCGGAATTGAAGTTCCAGGTCAGCTTGGCGGTTTGCTGCGAACTGTTGACCACGTTCGTCGTCGTGGACAGCATCGAAAGCAAGTCCCCGTTGTTGGATCCCAAACCGGTCGTCGTGCCGCTGGTGGTCACGCCGGTCACGCTGCTGGTAACGATGTCCGTTGTATCAATGTCGGTGACCGTCAGTGTCTCGCTGGCCGTCAGTGTTGTGTTGGTTTCGGTCAGCAATCGGCTAGACCGATCGCCGGTGTCGACGAACACATCCGGACCATCGTTGGTGCCCGTGATGGTGATCGTGACCGTTTCGGCATCCGAAAGCGGAGTGCCATCGTTGTCGGTCGCGCTGACGGTGTAGGTTAGGATCAGCGTTTCGCCGGCGCCGAGAAAGTTAAATGCTTCGCTGCCGGAATTGAAATTCCAAGTCAACGTGTCGCTCAGTTCGGTTCCATCGAGAATCGACGTCGGTGTGACAGACAGGAACCCTTGCAGCGTCGTATTGTCCAGCGAAACCGGAACGCTTCCCGATCCGGTGCCAGTCACCGCGACCGAATCCACCGCTGCGTTAACAACGTCGGTCAGGTCGGAATCCGAAACAGTCAGTGTTCCGGTCGATGTCAATCCCGCATTCGTTTCCGTCAGAGCAACCGAATCCGGTCCATCGGTGATCACAGGAGCATCGTTGGTGCCAGTGATCGTGATGGTGATCGTTTCGGTATCGCTCAGTGGCGTGCCGTCGTCGTCGGTGGCGCTGACGGTGTACGTCAGCACGAGCGTTTCGCCGGTGGCGAGGAAGTCGAACGCTTCGGTGCCAGAATTGAAATTCCAGGTCAGCGTGTTGGTGTTTTGGGTTCCGCTGAGGATCGTCGTTGGCGTGACGGACAAGAAGCCTTGCAGCGCCGCGTTATCGAGAGCCACGGGAACGCTGGACGATCCTGTTCCCGTGACCACGACCGAATCAACGGCAGCGGTCACCACGTCAGTCAAATCCACATCGGAAACCGTCAGCGTGCCGGTGCTGGTCAGTCCAGCGTCGGTTTCGGTCAGTGCAACCGAACCGGGTCCGTCGGTGATGACCGGTGCGTCGTTGACGCCGGTGACGGTGATCGTCACGGTGGCTTGATCGCTGAGCGTGCCAACGCCGTCGTCGGTGACTTGGTAGACGAACGTCACGTCGCGAGTTTCGCCGGTCGCGAGATCTTGGAAGTCGGTTCCGGGGTCGAATGAATACGAACCGTTGCTGTTGACGGTCACGCTACCCTCGCTGGTATTTGAAACCAGCGTGAACGTTAGCGTATCGCCAGGGTCGTTGTCGCTGGCGACCAGCGTTCCATTGACCACGCTGCCGTCTTCGACCGCCACGTTCGTGCCATCGGAGCCGACAGGTGCGTCGTTGACGGAGTTGACGGTGACGGTGAACGTCACGTCGTAGCTTTGCAAGCCGTCGCTGACGCGCACCGTGATGTCGGCTGAACCGTTGACATTGTCGGCGTAGTCGAGTGTCAGCGTATCGGCGGCGTTGTTCAGGCTGACGCTAGTGAACAGGGCTGCGTTGGTGTTGCCGATGACGGAGTACGTCAACTGAGCATCGGTGTGTTCTTCGTCGGCGAACGCGGCGGCCAAGTCGATCACCGTGTTCGGTGCGTCTTCGTTGACATTGACGTCCGCGATCGTGCCGCTTGGCGGTGTGTTCAAGAACACGTCGTAGTCGTTGGCGTTGTAGGTGTCGAACGCCGTGTAGTTTTTCGCCGAGTTGTTGGCAAGGGTGAGGCTGCTGAACGTGCCGGTTCCGCTTGTGTACGTGAACAGATTGTTCAGCAATCCACCGGTCGTGACGCCGTTGACATCCAGCACGAGTGAACCGGACGTGATGATTGCGTTGCCGCCGATGGCGATGGAGTCGTAGACGCTGTTGGAGGTCACGTCCAAACGAACGATGCCGCCATTGATCAATTGCAAGTTGCTGGTGATGTCGCCACTGCCCGTCAGTGTGCCGGTGTCGATGATGACGTTACCTTGCGAATTGACCGTGTGTCCGTTCAGGTCCAGCGTTCCGGAACCAACCGTCAACGTCTTCGCGGATCCCGTCATCACCAGGTCGTCGAGGAGCGTGACGACGCCGGACGCCTTGTTGATCCTGATGTTTCCGTCGCCCAGGTCGTCGCCGGAGATCGTTTGGTTGCCGGTGCCGTTGAGGACGATGTCAAAATCGCCGACCACGAACGCGTCGATGCTGTTGATGTTGCCCGCGACGAGCAACGCGTGGCCGTTGCCAAGACTGTTGCCCGCCAAGCTGTTGATGGTCAGGTTGCCGCCGATCGTCATGTCACTGGTCAGCGAGAACGTGGCGTTGCTGTCGAACGTGACGTTGTTGAACGCCATCCCATCGGTGTCCAGAACCAACCCGGTGCCGGTGAAACGAGTCGTCGTTCCGGCCATGTTCACCGTTCCCGCGGTGTGCGTGAAGGTGCCCGTGTGGGTGAAACTGTTCGCGAATGTGACCGCTCCACCGGATTTATTGATGATTGCATTTCGCAACATCGATCCGGTCGTGCTGGCGGTAACCGTTTGATTGGCACTGCCACCTAGTTCGATCTGCGTGGTTCCCGCATACAAATTGTCGACGAGCGCGACGTTGCCGGTGGCGAGGATCTTGCCGCCGTTGAGGTTGTTGATGTTGTTGATCGAGGTGTTGCCGCCGACCGTCAACGTATTGACGATGGTCTTGGTTCCCGTCGTGTTGATGGTCAGGTTGTTGATCGGGCCGATGTTTCCGTCGATGGTGCCACCGGTGCTGCCACCGATTTGCAAATTCAATCCGGTCGCATCGACCGATCCAGCCGTTCGCAGCAGCGAGCCGGACAAGTTGAGGTTACCGGTCAGTGTCGACGTGCCGCTGGCTTTGTTGATGGTCAGGTTGGTCAGCGCCGCACTGGCTCCGCTGGCCGTGACGGTTTGGTTGGTGGTTCCATTGAGAACGACCGTGGTCGATCCGACCCAACTGCTGTCGGTCAACGAAACATTACCCGCGACGTTGATCGGGCCGCCGTTGATTGTCGTTGCGTTGGAGATCGTTAGGTTTTCGTTGACGTTCAACGCACTGACGATCGTGACCGCGCCGATGCTGTTCAGGTTGAGGTTGCCGAGTTGAATGTTGCCGTCGTTGATGGTCTTGGCGGTGGTTCCCGTCACCGTTAACGTCGTGGATCCGAAGTCGACGCCGCCGGAGACATGCGTGAAGTTGCCGGTGATCGACATGTCAGTGAGCATTGTCAACGTGCCGCTGGCTTTGTTGATTTCGATGCTGCTGAGTGGGAAACCGTTGTTGCTGTAGGACTGGTTGCCCGCACCATTGAACACGATTGTCGACGTTCCGGTTGACAGCGACCCGGAGTTGACGAAGTTGCCCGCGACCTCGAGCCGTCCGCTGCCCCAAGTGCTGGTTCCGCCAGTGTGCGTGAAGTTGCCGTCGACGTTCAGGGTTTGACCGATGAACGAATACGTGCCACCAGCCGTGCTGAAGTCGCTCGCCACGTTCAAACTGCGTGATTGAGTGATCGTGCCAGTGTACGCAGCGGCCACTTGGACCTCCGATACCGCACCAGCGAACGAAGCATCCACGGTCGCGTTCTTCACGCTGGTCACATTGAAGACAACGATGTCATCGGCTTCAGGAACCAAGTCATGGTCCCAGTTTAGTGCGTCGGACCAATTGTTTGTCGTGCCGCCGCCGTCCCAAACGAACGTGCTCGTTCCTGGAGTCACGGTTACGAAAACGTAATGTGAATCAGACAGACTTCCATCGCTCGCTAGGATCGTCAGCGAACTCGCACCGTTGTAACCCGCTTTTGAGTTGAAAACCAATCCGTCCAAAGCGGCGTCGATGTTGGCTTGTGTTCCGGTGAACGAAAGCGTCCCATCGCTGCCGTCGGAATCGGTGAAAGTCAAACCGGTTGTTTGCGACAGCACAATTCCCGCATGCTCGGCGGTGAGGGTCACCGTCAGATCGTCGCCATCGACATCGAACGTGTCGATCAGGCTGGAACCTTCGAAAGTGAATGAACCGCTCTCCGCGACCGTTGCAGCCGTGGGGCCAGTGACATCGGGCGCGTCGTTGACATCAGTGACGGTGATGCGTGCGACCGCGACTTCGTCACTGAACGCCGTCGTTCCACCAATGACCGCCGTACTCACTTTCGTGCCAGCGACCGAACTGTCGGATCGGTCCCAGGCAATGAAAGTCAGGTTGGAAATCGTGCCGCTATTCCCGTTGGGTACATAACGCAGCAAATCGGTGTCACGGAGGACCAATGCACTGGTGGAGCTAACCGTGCCAACATTGCTCCAGCTTGTTCCGCCGTTGATCGAGTATTGCCACGTTCCGTTGCCGCCGCTGATTGACCGAATAGCGATGCCTTCTACGGCACCATTGTCGACATCGGTGATGCCGGGTGCATTTGTCGCGATGACCGAAGCGACCGTTTGCCCAGCGTTGTTGGTGGCGTCTTCGTTGATCGAGTTGAACGTGTAGATCCCGGAAGTGTTGAACAAGTCAGGTGAATCATTGACATCGGTGACAACGATTTGACCGGTTGCCGAATTCGACGAGTAAGCGGTGTCGCCGCCATTGATGGATGAGTTGCCGAACATGCGAACGGTGTTGGTCGATGCCGTTCCGGTCGTCGTGTCCCATGCTCGATACGAGAACGTGGCGGTCTCGCCGTTTTGCCCGTTGGGTACGAAGCGAATGAAGGTGTTCCCGTCGAGCAACAGCGAACCAGTGGCGGACGCTGTTCCGAAGTTGTTCCAAGCAGACGCGTTGGTCGAGTACTGCCAGGTTCCACTGCCAGTGAAGCCCGTGATCGCCATTCCGCGAACGGCTCCTGTGTCAACGTCCGCCCATCCGGTCGTCGACAAAATCGCACTCACACCCGCCATCGTGCCGGTGGTGTCTTCATTGGTGCCAGCGAAGTTGTACGTTGCCGCGTTGGTGATCGTTGGTGCATCGTTGACGCTTGAGATCGTGATCGTGCCGACTTCGTTGGCCAAGCTGAACGCGGACGTGCCTCCGCCGCCGTTGGACGAAACCTTCGTCGCGACCGTACCGGTTGTTTGGTCCCAGGCGCGGAACGAGAGGGTTGCAGTGCCACCGTTCTGGCCGTTGGGAACGAAACGCAGACTGTCGGTGTCGCGAAGCAGTAGCGATGATGTTGCCGAGACGGTGCCAACGTTGGTCCAAGTCGATGTTCCGTTGAGCTGGTACTGCCATGTTCCAACTGTGCTGCCGGCCGTGATAATCGCGATGCCTTCGACGGCACCGGTGTCAACGTCGGTGATACGATTGCCACCGGCGCTGGCGATCATCGTCGAGATCAACGTGCCGTTGTTGGTCAGCGCGTCTTCGTTGATCGTGGCGAGCGTTGTAGTGCCGCCGTTGTCGTAAACCGGTGCGTCGTTCAGGCTGGTGACGGTGATGTCGGCCGTTTCGGTCGCCGAGCTGAACGCCGTCGTTCCGCCAACGGTCGTTGCGTTTGCTTTGGTGCCGAAAGTGCCCGTGGTTTGATCCCAGGCATGGAAGCCAATACTCGCGGTCGTTCCGTTCTGCGCATTGGGAACGAAACGCACAAGGTCGATGTCTCGCAACAAAAGTGCCTGAGTACTGGAAACGGTTCCCACGGCGGTCCAAGTCGAACCCGCATTGATCGAGTACTGCCAAGTCCCGTTGCCGCTGCCCTTCGATGTGATCGCAATGCCTTCGCTGGAGCCTGAATCAGCATCGGTGACGCGATCACCAGTAGCACTTGCCAAAATCGACGCGACCGTGTTTCCGCCGTTGGTCGTGGCGTCTTCGCTGATCGTCGTTAGCGTCATGTTGCCGGAGTTGTCCAGCAATGGCGCGTCGTTTGCGGCCGCGACATTAATCGCGAACGAATCGCTGTCGGTCAATCCGCCTGCGTCGGTAGCGACAACGGTGAGGGAGTCGGAGCCGTTGTAGTTGGTGTTGCCCTTGTACTGCAGCGTTGCCAACGTGCTGTTGATGTTGGTTTGCGTTCCCGAGATCGTCAGCGTTGCGGACCCAATGCTGCCCGCTGAAATCGTCGCGGAACCTTGCAGCATTACCGAAACCAATCCGTTAACCACGCTCAACTGAACCGACGTTACGTTCGTGTCGGCATCGCCGACCGACAATCCACTGATTGGGTGTGAAATGTCTTCGGTAGCACTCTGGGTACCAGGAACCGTATTGATGGGAGCCACGTTGACGCCGAATTCATTGCCGAACTCCGACGTTCCGATGCCAGTCATCGTTGCGGTGGCGACAATCTTGTCGGTGTCGATGACGCCGGTAACGGCAAGCGTGACACTGTAGTTTCCATTGGCGTCCGTCGTGGTGAAACCGAGGTAGCGTTGGCCCTCGCCGCCGCCATCGCTTTCAAAGAACTCGATTCGTGCGTTCGCGAAATCGGTATCGCCAGGAGCAGTGCCCACGTATCCGGTCAGCGTTAGGTTGCTGCCGACGAGGTTCGCGTTAGTGATGATCGGATGGTCGATGCCGTCATTCGGGCGTGTTGTATCGAACACGCCATCGTTGACGCCAACACTGTCGATTTCAATTCCGCTGCCGGCCGTGCTGTAGATCGAGTTGGCGGAGACCACGATATTGACGGCATCGTCGTAGGTGCCGCCGTCGTCGTTGCGAATGACAACGCCGTTACTGTTATCACGAATGATGTTGTGCTGGATCGTTAAGTTCGAGGAACCGTACCCGGCGGCGATCGCAGCGTATCCAGTTGTGTCCCGGACCGTATTGTTTTCAATCACGCTGCCGGAATACGGACCATAGAACGTTCCGATACCGAAGCCCGATTTGATGTCCTGAATCAGGTTTCCGCTGACGGTCATGTTGTTGCCGTAAGCGGAGAAACCGAACTGAAATTGTCCGGAAACTTCGTTGCCGATCAGATTGGCTGAGTTTGCCTGGACTGCTCCGAGTGCCGAAATGCCTCCATCGCCGGCGTAACCGAAGAAGTTGTTCTGAACGGTGGCGTTGCTGTTCTGCAGGTAGACGAACGTACCGGCGGGGCCGGTCGCGCCGTACGTCGTGCCATCGGCGGAAACACCAATCAGCGAATTGGCCAGCGTTTCGTTTGTTCCCGATAGATTCACTAGGCCGCCATTGGTCGTTCCATTGGCGGCTTTGCGAATCGCGACATCACGCAGCTCGAACCCATCGTTCTGGCTCGTGATCACGTACGTGTCCGTCGCGACGCCGACCAGTTCAAGCTCCGTGCGGTCGAACTGTGCGATCGTGACATCGTCGCCTGTTCCGAGCATTCCGTCTGCCCCAAGTCCTACCGTTCCGCCGGTACCGATTTGTCCCGCGTTGGAATCCAGCACGGTGGTGCCATCGGTTGACGAATAGGCGGTCCCGTCGATGATCGTGCCGTCATCCTGAACATCCACCAAATTCGATGCCAGGTTGATGGTCCACCAATCATTCCCGCTGCCATCGGTAGCATTGGTTGCCACGCCAGGCACAAATCGCATCGCGTTGCCGCCAGCGATTGCGTTCGCGTTGTCATAGAACTGCCGGAAGCTGCCTTGGATGCTCCTGCCTTCACCGCCGGCATCATCACCGTCGCGAACTCCGGTCACGACATTAAAGCTGAACGCGCTATCGATGTTTGACGCATCGGCAGCATTGATCGTGACGCGAGTGACGTGCTCGGCGGTCAAGAGACTGCTGGCATCGTCGGAGACGTCGGCAGTCTTGCCGCCAAAGACGGATCCGATCGCAGGCTGGAAGCCTACGCCACTTGCGGCACCCGCGACTCCGTAAGTCTGCTCGGCCCAGACGTCGGTTTGAGTGAATCCTGCATTGAGTCCAGCACTTGGTGCGATCGTGCGTGAATCGACGACGACAAAGTACGTGTCATCGAGCAGGCTGGCGAACGAGTAGGAACCGTTCACATCCGTGGTCGTGGTTGCAAACAGTGTGTCGCCTGCCGAGATGACATTGTCGTCATCGGCATCTTGGTATAGGTAGACAGTCACGCTGCCCGCGCCCACGGCGTCGGCTAGGCTCGAGTCGCCATTGACGTCTTCGAGGACGTTACCTTCGATTCGATAAGCCGCCGTCACGTCAAAGGTGATCGTGTTGGGCGACTGGTCGCGGTCAATACCGCCGTTTACGATTCCGCCGTCGTCGGCAACGCTGAACGTGAAGTCAGCGTATCCCGTGCCGTTGGCACCACTGGCCGGCCTGAACGACAACAAGCCAAGGTCGACATCCGACTTCGCAATGAAATTGCCCGCCGCGAAAGTCGAACCGTTGTAGAGTAGCTGCCCCAACGTTGGCAGCGAGTCAACGAAGATACGATCGAATGCATCGCCTTCGATGTCGTTGAAACCGAAGTCGCTGGCCGCAAACGTGTACTCGCCGTCTTCGAGCATTGCAAGCGTATTATCGGTACCACTTGGTGCGTCGTTGACGGCCGTGACCGTTTGATCGGCGGTCTCGGTTGCCGATGAGAATGCGGATGTTCCGCCATTGGTACTCGCGTCCTGCAACGAACCATTGGTGCCTATCGATCGATCCCAGGCTCGGAAGGTGATCGCATCGGTTACCGTGCCGTTAAAGTCCGCGTTGGATTGGAAGTAAACTCTCGTGGTGCTATTGG
>JBAUHR010000220.1:0-2410 GCA_049680385.1 Rubripirellula sp.
CGCTGAAGCTGGACAAACCGACGCTGGTTTGCCGCTTCATTTCGGCGCGTGGGTGACGCACTCCTCAGCAAGTTTGATGGCCGACAATCGAACGCTAGGCAAAGGTGTGAATCTCGCCGCAAGGCAACTCCACTCGACCACTCTCAACTGGCTGAGGTTGGACCAACCTCATGCATGAAGCGAGACCGCTAGGCCTTGAACAAGCGAAGCGAGAATCGCTAAATATTTAAAAAACCCGAAACCCTCGGCGTTTCACGCGTGTATTGGAGGTTACCAAGACTTCAATCCATGCACTCAACGGAGGGTTTCGAGTGAACGCTAAACTAAGACGCAAAGCCAAAGCACGCAAGCGAAGAATGCTGCGGCGTATCGACAAGAACAATTGGTCCGGTGCTTCGCCGATGATTCGGCCCGCAAGCATCCAGTACGAAATCGCCGAGAAGCAACAAGCCATCGCCGCAGGCGGTATCGGCACACTCCTCGAATTGGCCAAGCAACTCGAACTGCGGAAGGAAATCAATCGAGCCATTCCGCTTTTCAAGCTGCACCTGCCCTACGACGAAGCCGATCATGTCTTCAACATCGCCATGAACCTGCTCGCCGGTGGTCATTGTCTCGAGCACATCGAAGACAGACGCTGCGACGAAGCCTACCTCAATGCCGTCGGAGCCGAGCGGATTCCCGATCCGACCACCGCAGGTGACTTCTGTCGTCGCTTCGAAACATCTCATGTCCTGCAATTGTTGACGGCGTTTAACCGTGTTCGAGAGAAGGTTTGGAAACGCCAGCCCGACGAGTTCTTTGACGTTGCAATCATTGAAGCCGATGGCACGCAAGTCGAAACATCCGCAGAGAAAAAGCAAGGGATCGGCATCAACTACAAAGGCCAGTGGGGCTACCATCCGCTGATCGTCACGCTGGCCAACACACGCGAACCGTTGTACATCGCCAATCGAAGCGGGAACCGGCCCAGCCATGAAAACTCCGCGTTCTACTTTGACCTCGCTGTCGAGCGTTGCCGCTCGGCAGGCTTTCGCAAAATTGTCTTGCGAGGCGACACGGACTTCGCACTCACCGAGAACTTCGATCGCTGGGATGACGATGATGTCGAGTTCGTCTTCGGCATCGACGCGATGCCCAACTTGGTCGAGATCGCTGAAAACCTCGACGAATCAGCTTGGAAAACGATGCGAAGGCGTCGCAGCCTGAAACCACCAGCGGCTAAACCGCGCGCCAAACGTTCGCGTGAGAAGGAAGCCATCGTGGTTAAGAACAAGTATCTCAACAAGAAGCTCGCCAGTGAACGGATCGCCGAGTTTGAGTACCGACCGGGCAAGTGTGATCGAACGTATCGCGTCGTGGTGCTGCACAAAGAAGTTCATCTGAAACGCGGGCAGATGCGGCTGTTCGAGAAGGAAGAGCCGGTTTACTTCTTCTACATCACCAACGCGACGAAGTCTTCCAAGCCGACTCGGCAAGTTGTCGTTGATGCCAATGCTCGTTGCAATCAAGAGAACAACATCGCTCAGCTGAAGCAGTGCGCGTTGTCGGCTCCACTGCATGACTTGACGAGCAACTGGGCGTACATGGTGATCGCTTCGCTGGCTTGGAACTTGAAGATTTGGAGTGGCTTGATGATCACGCCAAGTGGCGTGACGAAGCAAAAGGATGAAGAGCTAGCGATCAGGAATAAACTGATCGGCATGGACTTCACGACATTCCGTGATCGAGTGCTGATGGTTCCAGCCCAAATCATTCGTCGCAGTCGACAACTTGTGTATCGCTTGCTGAGCTATCGGCCTTCGGTGGACTGGCTGCTGCTGATCGATCGCGATGTTCGTCGCCCACTTCGTTGTTGACGATGCAGGTGACCACGAAGTCAGTGTCCGGATGCACTGATACCGCCGCAGCGCCCAACCCAAAAGAGAACCCGAACCATGCCAACCCACACCATCGATTCACGCCGCCAGAAAATCTGGATGGTAGCCCGCTGCGCAAAAATCCCGGCAAGCTTCGAATCCGCGAACGCTTGTTCAAGGGCTAGCGGCCGTTTGATCGGGTTGCCATATGGATTGACCTTTCCGTCAAGGCCAGTGAACAAACTAACGGCGTCTCCAACTTGCCGTCAACAAAACTCCGCGACGTTTTTGGCAACGGGATCTGTCGGCAACGGGATCTTAGCGACGAGCCCGCTGAGTCAATCGCTGCCGCAAGCAGGTCGACGCCACGCTGCCTGCGATTGAACGGTTGGCTGGCTTACCAGCAAAAAAGCTATTCCTTGGGCCGCGGTCGCAACTGGCAAAATAGTGCTTTCTTTTGATCGGGCAATGCGAAGTCGAAGCCGCAGCCCTGCAAGAACTTCTCTGACGAACTGATCGCCATCACTTCCATGACGTTCAAGTCCTTCGCC
>JBAUHR010000221.1:0-4886 GCA_049680385.1 Rubripirellula sp.
TGGAAAAAATTGGACTATCAAACAAGAAAATAAAAAAGAACCAAAAAGATGAAACTCAGAACCTGAGCTTCAGGAATCTCGTTCGCCTGTGCATCGTCAACGAGGAAGAGATCATCCAGAAGAGGTCGCCGCTTTCGGACGGGAACTATACCGCCGACACAGCCAACACGTCTGTGTTCAGGTTGTTGCTAACTGGGCTCGATGATTCCGCTTTGACCGCAATCTCTCAGAAATCTCCGGAAGAGCAAAAGCGAGAAGCCCAGCTTGAGCTACTAGACCAGCTAATAGGCGGAACCGAACGGCGTATTAAGGATCTCTCTGGCAGTAAGGATGATCTGGGATCGCAAGAGGAGCGCCTTTCTACAGCCATGGAAGAGCGTTCGAACCAGCTTTCCATTACTGAGGAATATTACAGGCGCATATCCACTGACCGCCGTGGTTTGATGAAGCGCCGCGAAGACAACCGAAATCGCCACGCCGAAGTAGCAACGCTTCTGGTGCGCTTCCAACTTCTGCGAGAACATTACCAGTCGGACATGGAACGCCTTTTGAGCATTCAGGAGGCGGGCAGCATTATCGCAACGATCGATGCCAATGTTTGTCCGGTCTGTGGTTCGTCCGCCGAATATCACAAGACCGACGTTTGTGCAGGTGATGTGTCTCGCGTGACTTCTGCAGCGACATCCGAAATCAAGAAAATTGACCGCCGGGCCGGTGAGTTGGAAGAGACGATCTCCTCTTTAGAAAAGGAACAACGTCGGCTTGAAGGCGCTTTGCCGGATATCGAGGCAAGACTTCGAGAACGGGAAACTGAACTGCAGCAAGTTGTTGCCCCTGATCTCCGAAAACAACGAGCGTCCTACAAGGAACTAGCAGACAAAGGAGCAAATGTTCGAGAAGCACTGGGGCTGTTCGATACGATGCAGGATCTGCTGGCCCGCAAGTCACAATTAGAACAAGCGGGTAGTTCATCGGGAGAAACTACCACTTCAGTAACCCGCCTTACTGACACCATGGTGGCGCCTTTCTCCGAGTTGGTCGAAAAAACTTTGAAAAGATGGGCCTTTCCGGGAAGTGACCGCGTGCATTTTGATTTGCAGGTCAAAGACCTGGTGATCTCAGGGAAGGCCCGCACATCATACGGAAAAGGACTCCGAGCGATCACTCAAGCTGCTTTTTCGATCTCACTTCTTGAATACTGCGCGTCACGAGACAAACCGCACCCTGGGTTTGTCATACTCGACTCGCCGTTATTGTCATACAAAGAACCAGAGAGCGCCGAGGATGACCTGAGTGCCACCAATCTGAACGGCAACTTTTATCTATATCTCCTCCAACTTAAGTCTGATCGGCAAGTGATTGTTGTTGAAAACACAGACCCTCCCTCGGATGTCGAGTTGGGTGACCGCGTCGAACATTTTTCAGGGATGGAGAGCGAGGGCCGATTTGGATTATTTCCCTTGTCTTAGTTCGACTTGAAAGCCGGCGGCGCCCAGTTCGGCGGATCATACATCTTCGACCTTTTGATTTCTCCGGAAAATCCGGTCTCCTTCTTGAGACGGGCTTTATCCTTCGCCCAATTTGTAGGATCTCTGTTTGGGTCTGCCATAATCTGGGTGACCATGTCATTTGGGTCCATCGCGTACCGGTACAGACCCTTTTCGTCGCAATCTTCTGCTTTGCCGAAGTATAGAAGCCGTACCTCGTTTTCGTGTTTGAATGCACGCCGCTTCAGCAGTAGGGCACGTGCTAAGCCGACTGTTGATATCGACATCTGTGCTCCATCTTCGAGTGACGACCTTAGTCCCTTTTCCGTCTTGTAAAGAACCTTGCCGAGGAAGCATGTGTCTTGCGGCATCGAGGGGTGCGCTTTTGCCAAGGCGGTGAGTAACTTACGTGGAGTAGATTTGATGCGGAGGAAGCGCTTTGACGCGTCATTGGCATAGATCCCCCACATTGCCTCGGATAGAGCGTGCCGTGTCCAGCATTGACCGACAAAGTCGTTCTTAAAGGAGAACTCGAACCGTTCACCATCGAACACGCCGCCAAGGGCCATTTGAAAATTTTCGAATTTGTCTTTCCAATTGTGGATCTGTCTCAATACGTTGCTCTGTTCTGCGAACATCCGGATCACATGCTCTTCTTTCATGATCCGGTAGATTGGCGTGTCGATTTCTTTCTCGGTCAGATTCAAGAAATTTAGATTCATCAGATTTCACTCACGCTCTTGCTAAGAAGTTTCTCTTAGAATGGGCAGGCGTTGTCCATAGAATTCCCATTGCGTCCCGGAAACGTTGGTCTTGACGTCAAGCGCGATTTTGGCGCCACAATATTGCAGGACCGCCTGAACGGCTGATTCTGGGGACTCCATCTAGAAGCAGGTGCGTGGTTGACGGCCCAAAATGGGCCGTTGCTACCCCTTCTCGACAATCGACTGCGTTCCAATATTGTACTCAAACAGATGAAGGCGCCCCTCTTCGATCAGTTTCGCCGCTCGGCCGACATGGTCCGGTAAGACGTAGAACCATTCCTTAGGGAAAACTTTCTTCCCGAAACGATCCGTCACATAGAGCTCCGCCGGCCTGGCCGCAGCGAAGAAGCGATGAAGAAGATTCTCAACTTTGCGGCGGGACAAGTTTTGCAGTTCATAGGTTGCGACGATGTCCACGGGGGCCAGCAAGAACGTGGGATCGTTCCGGGCATCTGCAACTCGGCGCGCGACATCCTGACTGGTCACACCGATCTTATGCAGGATCATTCGCTCCGCCCTGATCGCAGGATCCTCCGAGCGTGACCGAGCGACGTAAATCGTCCCGGAAAGTTCGAGCTGATCCGTTTCCCAGTCTGGATCGAGGGGTCCAAGCCCGACCTTCTGAACCATACGGGCCGTTTTATCATCGTTGAGCGACTTGCGGAACGATGACATGAGAGGATCACTCTCCATACCGTTGGAAAAGATGACCCGAAGTCTGTGGTCACGAGAACCCCCTCGCGCGGACATTTCGGATTTCTCAGCGATCATCGCGAGAAGGCCGTTGCGGATGAAGAAGTCGCCTTCTATGGGCTCAATCACGGACCATTTCTTTACAGGTAGTGCTTGGCGGTCGCCCGTTTCCAAAGCCTGCTGCACCGCTTCAAAACGCTCTGCGAACTGGTCGAAATCGCGACAGGGAACAAATTCCGCCCGATGATCGGGCAAGTGTCGCTCTGCGGCAGGCGTCGTATGTTTCAAATCGATCAGTGACGCATCGACGGAAAGCTCTTCATCGTCGAAAATATCATCTAGGCTGTCAGGCACGTCAGAAACTAGCGGCTCATCTCGCCATGATTTCAATGTCTGCGCTGTCTCGTCGTCCAAGAGCCCAAACCGGTCCTCCAGCCGCATTTGGTCTGTCGGCGCAGACTTGATCGATGCCCAGATCGATCCGAGCCGCATCTCGTCATGGTCCACCGCATCAGGATCGGGAACGCGCCCGTGTTTCTCAAAGAACGCTGAGACTTCTCTCAGGGCCCCAGCCCCTTGGTCGGAAGCTACAGTGGCGCGGCTGCCGCGCAGCCTAACGTCCAACAGGCCGAATTCATCGTCTTCCGCAAATATGTCATCCAAGCTCGGCCGCGTCATTGCATCGCGCCCTCTCGCAGCCGCTTCGCCTTCTCAGCTTTCAGCCAGGCCAGCGCCTCTGCCATCCGCTTCTCCAGGGGATCGGCGGAATGAACGTTCGGCTCACGTCCTTCACTGGCCCGGAACGCCTTGATCCTCGGCCAGAGGGTTCGAGCCTCGTCGCCGGTCATGTTGACCCGCAACGCAACCATCGCCGATTGGACATGCGCCAAAAGCTCTGAGTTCAAAGACTTCGATGCGACCTCGAACCGTTCACGAAACGTGTTCACGCTATCGATCAGCTCAACATCGATGTCGCGGACGTTGATGAATTTTTTTACCATCTGCAGCAGCGTATTGGGGGCGCTGTCTCCGAGTTCATCCCCATCGTCGTCAGAAGCGTCCACCTTGCCGGGGCTGCCGGTCAAAGGTGACTGCCCATCAGCGAAGCCACGCTCAGCTTCTCGCCGAGCCAAAGTTAGCACGTTCATATGCGCCGCAAGGTGTTGCCGGACAGACTCTGCCTCTTCTTCATCTAGGGTCTCGTATCTACGCTCGATGATGTCCGTCAGAACCATTTGCGTGGCGACCTCAGGCGCTGTGTCCGGAGAAAGGACCCGTCTATCCATTTCCTGATAAGCGGTGGCCATCAAGTCGTGCATGTCCTTCTCGCAAATTTCCCTAGCACGATCAGTGGGTGGCTCAATCAGTCCCCTGATACCGATGGTGACGTTGCCTTCGGCGTCAGTGCCAACTGGGGCACGCACGTCGCCATCCTCGCGCCGATAGAATTTGAAGTTGGGTGCCAACACCTGCTCCATGAGCAGAGAACCAGAAATGGCCTTCAGCATATCGTTGACCGCGTCCGTCACAACGCCGGTTTCCACACCCGGCTCGGCAACCAGGTTGGTGAAGAGCGCACGCGGCTTACCCGGGGCATCTCGCGTGGCTCTCCCGATAATCTGCACGATTTCGGTAAGCGATGACCGGTAGCCGATCGTCAGGGCATGTTCACACCAAACCCAGTCGAAGCCTTCCTTCGCCATCCCAAGCGCGATTATGATATCAACCTTGTCGCGGTCCGCCGCATCGTCACGACGACCATCAGCGCTTTTGATCTCTCGCGAAAGCGCTGATTTGACGATGTCGCGGCCTGGTCCGTCATCAACCAGATCGGCGATTTTCAGAATCTGCCCATCTGGCCTGCGGACCAAATCAAATCCGGTCGCAGGATCGCGACCTTCATGCACACCCAAGAGGTAGAGAATCTTTCCAACTTCGTTGT
>JBAUHR010000222.1:0-4398 GCA_049680385.1 Rubripirellula sp.
GCGACTCTATTGTGCTCAGCAATCCGTCTGCGACGGAATCGCAAACCGTTCACTCAATCACTTTAACTTCGTCAAGACTGACGCCCAACATCCGTGTGGCAATCGCGTCAAGTGCGTCTTTAGTACCCTGAATGTGCATAGTAGTTTGCACATGCCGCATCGTTTCGCCTGGCTTTAACGCCGCCGCAGGTGACGACGTTTCAAGTTCATAGAAAGGTCCCAACGGTGGTTCGCCCGGTTCCGGCGAACCATCGTTGTAAGCATTCAGCACGTCACCATCGTACGGCTTCGTTTGGTGTTCCCACATGGAATTGACATAGCCGCTCGGTGCATCCTGGACGTTGTAAGTCACAATATTAAGGACTCCACCGTCCGCGTCATAACTGCCCGCGATGCCTTTCGATCGCGACGCTGCAACACCGATTTTGCCACGATGAGTGCCGTCGCCTTTGAAGAACAATACGTCGTCGTGGACCGTTAAATAGGCAGGCGGAACTTTGCCGAAATAGGAATCGTTGACCGCTTGTCCCAGTTCAGATTCGTCACCCGCCTTGAACGGGATCACTACCGTTGTATTTGGCGACGGATTGTACATGCCAAGAATCCAAATCGATGGCATACCGGTTTCGGGCACCCACGGTCTATCTCCGCGATTGGTCAGACGGTTGTCGGTTTCGTAGGCGACGCACTTAACGCCGCTGGGCAGTGAATGACCACCGAGCGATGCTGCGACCGAGTCCTCGTCCAGCAAAGTTACCGTTCGCTCGATTCCCATCGAGAACTTTGTGCCACTGAAATTGGTCAATTCGCAATCACGCTTAAACTTCGCTGACGTCGCTGATTGCTCAACCAATTCAAATGGTTCGGTATCGATCGCCGCAGGGGTCGTCCAATCTTCGAACTCGAACTTAGTGTTGGGTTGAAAGAACAAGGCAAATTGACCGCCTTCGGGACCCAACCAAAATCTTTCTTCGCCACCGAAAATGTAAATATGCTCTTCAAGCTTTCCCTTACGTTCTTCATCCGACAACAACCCTGCACTGATAACCTTGCGATTGATCCAACCAAAGCTCGGCCCACCATCAAGGTCGACGGTGCTAGTCATCACTCGTCCCTGGTAGTTTGGTGAGACCGCAACCGCTGCGCCGTCACTTTCAAGCAATACGATCGGTGTATGCTGTTTCAGAAAATCCAGATCCGCTTGGAAAGTTTTGGCAGCAACAGGGCTCTCCTGAGCATTGGTCATGTCGATTCCGCAATAGGTCGTGAGGAACAGGAAAAGGGGCAAGGTGGCGTTGGGGAACCGTTTAGTCTTCGATTGCATGACTTGTTCTCGATGCGGGACAATAGGTCGGGATAGATTCATATTCGAATCAGCAATAGCACACGCTCGTTTCATCGCAAATCGCTCGTCGTGATCAACGCGGTCGTTCGTTTTCGTCAACGGTTTGGGTGCTGACGTCAAATCGCTGAATGAACGGCAAGAAGCCCTTCCGTTTTCCGATATGCACGCCCCACTCGATTTGCGTTCCCTTGCCGCTCTGATTGAACGCTTCTGGGCGATACCCGCCCGCCGCCGTCGGCACCGAAATGATTTCGTGAGTCTTGCAAAAATTGAAACCATCATCGGCATAAAGAATGGAACGAGTGATCTGCTTCGGTCCCGTGGTGCCAATCATTGCGGCAACGCCGGAACCCTGAGGCCAAACCATCACTTCATGGTTGCCGGGAATGACCGGGTTTTTTTCATACTTCACATAAGGACCCTCGGGCTTATCGGCGATCGCGACGCCCATCTGAGTTTGCGCGGGACCTTTGCCCTGCTGACGCCCCTTGTAATAGAACCAGTACTTTCCATCACGCACCAACAGGCAGGCATCATCGATCAGATGGCTGTCGAATTCGTCCACGTTGTCGCTGTTGCGCAGTGCCGGATTAGTCGCCAAACGTTCCCAGGGACCGTTGGGTGAGTCCGAAACCGCAATTCCGATTTTCGAATCTGGATTGAATCCTTTACCGAACTCTTTCGACGTTCCGGTATAAAACAACCAATACCGGTCTTCGGCAACCAGAATGTTTGGCGTAAAGACGCTCGCGCCTTCCCAAGTCCCAGCTTCGCCCTTGGCGAGTGCCATGCCTTTTTCGGTCCACTGGTGGCCATCGGGCGATGTCGCATACCAAACGGTTGCGTCGTATCCCGGTGAAATTTTGCCTTTCGAATACCAGACATAATAAAGATCGCCGATCTTGATGATGTCGCTAGGGTCGCGTCGCATCACGCCCTCTTCAGCGCCGATCCCCGAAAGTTCGCTGTAGGAGATTTTCACGGTACCGATTGGCCGATCTTCGGCGTCCGATGCGGCAGAATTTGCCGCAATGAGAACGGCGGCGAACAAGAATTTGACGGTTGCACGTTTCATGAAACTTGGCTTCTTCGTTGGAGTCGTACTATGTTTTTTCGCTCGGTCACTTGCCTCGGGTCACACGAGCCGAGCGCCAGACGACAATGCTGACTGAGCGATTTCGTTGTTGCGATAAGCCTCGATCAATTGCTCCAGCAAATCGATCTGATAACTGAAATGTGTCCCAAGTTCTGTGTCGGCGTTGCGCCGCGGTGTGTCCCAAATTCGAATGTCGGTCAGACTAGGAATGATGTCAACGCCGTCGCGAACGGCGGCTTCGACTGATTCGAACTGGTGATGCAAAGCCAGAAAAGTACGGTCAGCCTGCATCACCATCGTGTAGCCACGCCCACCGTAGGCTTCCGAAAAAGCACCATCAATCGTGACTGCTTTGCCACTCTTTTTCAGCGGGCTTTCGCCTTCGTCGACTTTGACCGGCACGTGACCGTTGACAATGATGCCCATTTCCGTATCAACGTCAAATTCGGCAAGCACCTTGTCACAGAACCACTTCTCGTGGATGAGCGCAAAGTAAGGATTCTTGGTTTCATGATGCGACGCCTTATCGGCAATGAAGTCACGTTCGAACGTTGCGATCCGATCTTTGCCAAACAGTGGCGAGCAAGGACCGCTCCACAGATACCAAAGGATGTCCAAGTCAGCTTCTTCGGGACGATCCATGACTCGGACAAGCAGCTTTTCGAGGGCTACCAACATCTCGCGTCCCTTGACCGATTCACCGCCGATCTGCATCGATCGAAATTCACCATCGGCATCGACCGGCAAACAGGCGTGAAAGATCAAATGGTTGTCACGAATCAAATACATCGCGCCGTGACTGACAAGCCACCGCATCTGCTCGCCCAACTTTTGGCTGCTAACGAACGAGTGCGTCAGCCCCTTCAAACACAGTTCCTCTTCAGCAGAAAGCTGATACGGATTATCGGGATCGATCGTAGGGAAATAGGTGTCTCGCAATTGATACTGCGTGCCGCCCAGGTCAACGGATCCCTTGTCATAATCGATCAGGTGCAGCAGGCGTCGGTGATCAAGATCCCAATCGGGATGCCGTTTCAGCATCTGGCCTTCAAGCTTGAACTGCATAACGGCAGCGGCCTTTTGCATTCTCGCCACCATTTCCATCGAACGCAGCCCCGTGCTTTTGGGCATGAAGTGCACCGCAGGATCGTCACCGTAAACGTTCTGCGCTAGATGCTCGAGCGACGTCAGCGGAATGCTGTAGCCTTCGTCGATTTGCGTGATCCGCCGGTAACGCAGCGATACTCGCAACACATTGCAGATCAACGCTGGATGCCCCAGATGAGCTCCCAACCACGCGACATCGTGGTTGCCCCATACAAACGATACGTTTGGTTGTTGACGCAGATAATCCACGACGCGATCACCGCGTGGACCGCGATCCCAACAATCACCGCCAATGATCAATTCATAGATCGCAAGGTTCCGAACCAGTCGCCCAGTAACGTGAATCAAATTCCAAACGCGATCCCGGTTGGCAAGCTCGTTGACGATCGCTGAAATGAATTCCTGGCGACGTGACGTGGTCGGTTCATGCAACATTTCCGAAAACAACTCGCGATACTCAACCGGAAAGATTCCGATCGCACGCTTCAGACTGTATCCGGCCGCGAGTACACGAACGAGTTCGAACAAATTACGAAGCGTCGTCGTCGCGAACTCCCTCAGTTCATCATCGGTGAACGCCTTCTGCCGCAGAACTTTGATAACCTCGGGCGGATAAAAAATCAGTGTCAGGAAATCTCGAAACTCGTCGGCGTCCATGCAGTCGCCGAACATTTTCTCGACCAAAGGACGCAAAGATCCCGACGCGTTGTTGATCACGTGGCGCAGCTTCTGGTCTTCGCCATGAATGTCGCTGATCACATGAATGGTGCCTTTGGGCAGCGTCCGGATGGCCGAGAGTCTGGCGATTTCTGCCATCGCGGAATCGACATTCGGAAACCGCTCGGCAAGC
>JBAUHR010000223.1:0-2691 GCA_049680385.1 Rubripirellula sp.
GACCCAGACGGCAGGTCAATTCATCGCCGGTCGGTCGACAAGCAGCAAAGTGTGCTTCTAGGTTTCTTGAATTTTCACAAGTCAAGGACACAGTCTAGGGTTCAATCCCGGATGAAAGCTGCAAGAAATGACTGAACGCTCAAAAAGAGTATTATGGCTTTCAAATGAAAGTCGAGGACTGTTGTTCTGAGAACCGCCCCAATAAGTTAAAATAGTCAAGTACTCGTTGGGATATAGGACAAGCCTCGTCTTCTCATCAAACGAACCATCATCATCCGTTATCTGGTAGTAGTACTGAGCAGTTATTAGTTCCGGCCCGAAGGGTGTGACCTCTATCTCGGTAGGTTGACTGATGTCAGCTGAGTTCAAGCGATAAGCGATCAGAGTCACGATACCTCTGGAAGATTCCAAGTGTTCGAGCACCACCTGGCGTTGCCTTCCAAGACTGACATATTTTAGCTCCAGTTCAAACACGCTCACGATTGGTTTCGCTGGCTCGACCGATATTGGATCAACCGATATTGGATCAACCGATATTGGCTCGACCGATATTGGCTCAACCGATATTGGCTCAACCGATATTGGCTCAACCGGTTCGCCGAAAATACTATTGCTAAACAGGGCAACCACGATACCACCGATTACCGTGACCGCTAAGCCAACCATAAATGTTTCAGTTCGATTCATCGCATGCCTTACATTAATCGTCAGCAATCATAGTAGGGGTGTTGAGGAAAGTGTACAGCCGTTCTCGAAGCGATGCCGTCGTTGGACAAAACCCCCTGGCCAAAACAACTGCGTCAAAAACGGTCGTTTTTGTCCCTCTGCCCTGCTCGACCAAAAATCAAGCTGTTGATAAGGACAAAAACCCCCGCCAAAACCGTTTGAGTTTTGGGACGTTTATGGCACCATCATTACCATGATTATCGGATACGCCCGCGTCAGCACAGACGACCAGAAGCTCGAAGCCCAAACCGACGCCTTGACGGAGGCCGGAGCCGAGCGCGTGTTCGCGGACAAGATTACCGGTTCGGCCAGGTCACGGCCTCAGCTCAACCAGATGCTCGACCAACTACGCGACGGCGACGTGGTCGTGGTCACGAAATACGACCGGCTTGCGCGATCGCTGCGTGACCTTCTCGACATCGTGGAAGTTGTCGCGGAGCGTGGTGCAGGGTTCCGATCCTTGGCCGAGGACATCGACACGACCACCCCGGCGGGTCGTCTCGTGTTCCACGTGTTCGCCTCCATCGCCCAGTTTGAGCGCGAGCGGATATCAGAGCGCACCAGGGAGGGCCTACAGGCCGCCCGCAAGCGTGGCCGGATCGGAGGCCGCCCCCCTGCCCTATCAGCAGCGCAGCGCGACGAGGCGCGCCGGATGCGGGACGTTGAGCACCGGCCTTTGGCCGAGATTGCCCGCTTGTTCAAGGTCAGCACGAAGACGATCCGGCGGGCCTAGTTAAGTGGCTTTTGAGCCTGATGGTTTGTTGTCCTTGCGCGCATCGATCAGAACAATGTCTTTGTTGCCTGTCAGCTCTAGCCGCTTCAAAATTCGCTGCACGCGGGTCAGCTGGGAGTATGAAAAATAGACGATGGCCTTTATCGCGCGCTGCGCATCTGACGATGCTTGATAGATGTCCGTCTGTTTCTTCAGGTTCATCTCCAGCTTTGTGTTCTTGGCGAGTTTCATCTCAATGAGAGTTTTTTCCCTGCCACGCGATATCTTGAAGTCTACAGGTCCTCGCCCATCATTTGCTTCGGCACCAGCGTCAGATGGTGTTCCAAACCAAACCAGTCGATACAGAATCTGGATATCCTTCTCCCGCTCGACCGAGTTGCCATTGTCATCGTAAAAAATACGCCACCCCCCCATGTCCTCGATGACGTGCTTTAAGTAGGCAAGCCGAGCATGGGCTTCTTCGTATGTGCCAGGTTTCAGCTTGTAGAAGTCGGTCTCTGCAAGAACAGGTTGAAGAATTTCGCGGAGCCGTTTCGAGAAGAATAATTCTGTTGCGAAGACTTTCTCAAAGCTCAGATCAGTAGCATCGTCGCCGGTGTCCTCCTTGAGCTTGATGTAGTAGTCGATAAGCTCAGGAAACTGGCGGATTGTTGCGGCGGCAGCATCCCCGCGTTCAGCTTTGGAGGGGTGCCGTCCCCTTTGCTTTCGCGCTTTGAGTTCTCTTTCGAAATAGTTGCTCACGGATGCGCGCAGACTGCCATCAGGTATCGCGGCAGGGATATCTTGAAACTTGTGGATCAGGTCGTTCGTGTTGATCCATGTATCGTCGCGCGTGAGCATGTCCTTGGGAGTGAGGATGATGAAATCGCCCTCAAACCATGGAAGATCGTAGCATTTTCTCTGCCAGGACTGTGTTTTGAAGTTAAAGATTGCGCGATCAATCCAGACTTTTCGCGTCTGTTTGTCTTGCAAATGCGCCTTCGCAAATGCCTCCGTGTACGTGCACAGGAAGTCCTGGATCAGGTTCGTCACGAAGTCACTGATATTGTCCCGCCCGACGCCACTTGAAACTAGGCATACCTTCTCCAGGTGAGAGCTTTCAGTGATACTCTCTTCGCCAAAATTGGCGAAGATGATATTGAGGTTCTCATGGAGGCTGCGCGCGAAGTCCATCCCAAGGCCTGACCCGCCATTACCCACCATCGAGAAGCCAAACCAGTTCTGTTTTACCT
>JBAUHR010000224.1:0-6375 GCA_049680385.1 Rubripirellula sp.
CTACAACACGAAACGCATCCACCAAACGCTGGGCTACCAGTCTCCCGTCCAATTCGAGGCGACACACCAAGCGTCACTGGCAAGCTAAAATCAAATTTCGTGAGTCCGCCAGTCTTGGGCTATCGCACTAGGCGTTTACTTCACTCTCCCCCTGGGAGAGTCGAGCGTCAGCGAGGAGAGGGCTGGGTGCTGGAATCTTCCCCTCGCTTACACTCAGGTCCTCCTAGAAAAGGACGGTGAAGCAAAACCGTACGACATCCCCGTAGGAGGTCGTGTGGTTTCGAAAACCGCTGACGCGTCCAATTTTCCCGGAGGGAAAGCAGGGAACGCAGGGAAAGCAAAGCGTCGGACCTGTTCCCCGACGATGAATTTATGCAGTGAATCTACTGCCAAACCAGTTTCCCACGAATTGCGATGCGGCTTTCCGTTTCGATTCTCGCTATCAATCGCAAGGAACCACCGAACACCCGTTTCGGTGGATTATTTCCCACTATTCGATCCAAACGGCTCCCTAAGGCACCCGTTTCGCCAAAAGATGCTGATTCAGAGAAGTTTTCTTTTGACCTTGCCAGTCGGGCAGGTAAACGAATAGATGAACGCGATTGTTTGACTGAGACGGCGGCGTTTTTCGCCGGCCAATCCTCGAGTCAACCTACCTATGCATTTCCAATTCACGTTCCGGTGCGTTGTCGTCACTGGATTGTGGGAGAATGACCATGACAACGATCGAAATCCAAAACCGCGAACAACAATTGCTCCAACGCATCGACGGAGTTCTTCGGTTCGACCGCCACCTCGGACCTCACGTCGCTGGACTGAACATCTCGTTCGACGCGTCGCGATTGGTCGTTGACGGCGACCTGCCAACCGCCGCGATGATCGACGAACTGGTTCCAGCGATCCGCCGCGCGGGCGTACTGAACCAAGTCTGCAACAACGTTCGCGTTGCCTAACACAAATCTGATGATGGCCCGGACGAAAAACCGCGGGCCGCATCCCCTTTGATTTGCACACGTCGCGACTAAGCTAACTCAACAGCTTAGCCCCCTTAGCGATGGAACCGACGTGACCAACTCTCTGCCACCGTCAATCAAGAAAGCCGCACCGGCGGACCTCGAAGTCAAAGACGCTCAGTTGATCTTCAATTCCGTTTGGAAGGAGATGCAGGACGAGCGTGGGCGGGCGGCGATGCGGTTCCCCAAAGAACTGATCCTGCTGGGCGGAGCCCCCGGCGCCGGCAAGGGAACCAACACGGAATTCATCTGCAACGTCCGCGACATCTCGACCGCTCCGATCGTCGTCAGCGAACTGCTAAACAGCCCCGAAGCGAAATCGATCAAGGCTAGCGGCGGCATGGTCGGCGACCGCGAAGCGGTGCGAATCGTGTTTCGCGAATTGCTGGATCCGAAGTACCAGAACGGGGCGGTTCTCGACGGGTTTCCGCGCACGAAAGTGCAAGTCGAATGTCTGAAAATGCTGTTTGACGCAATGGTGGGCCTGCGACGCGAGTTCGCTGACTCGCCCGACGTGGCGCACTTCAAACAGCCGATCTTTCACATCATCTTGCTATTCATCGACGAAGCCGAAAGCGTCGCCCGTCAAATCAAGCGTGGCCGGCAAACGATCGCTCACAACATGGCGGCCGAACAAGGTGCCGAAGCGACAAAGGTCGAAGAACGGCCGACTGATTTTAGCGAAGAACTTGCTCGCAACCGGTACCGCGTTTTCAAAGAACGAACCTACGACGCGCTGGTTTCGCTGAAACAGATCTTCCACTACCACTTCATCAACGCTCAAGCGCCGCTGGAAGTCGTCCAGGAAAACATCCTGCACGAACTGGAATACCAGAGCTCGCTTGAACTTGATCCGCGAACGTTCCACACGCTGCGAGACATTCCGCTTGCAAGCGAAATCATCAGCCACGCACGTCGCGACTTAGTCACTCGGCTAGACAATTACGAAATCGAGCAGTCCGAACTGTTCCACCAAGTCGTCGAGCAGATCGAAGCGAAGATGATGCCGATCATCCTGCTTCACGCCATCTCGGGCCGCGCGAGCATCAATTCCGAGAACACGATCTGGGAACAGTCCAACGCGCTGTCGATGCTGATCGATGTGTTTTCCGAGCGAGGTTTCCACGCAACGATCGATGTGACCAAACACAGCACGCCGATGCGATTTGATCTGCAAACCGGCGAAATCGAATACAAGCAACGCAACGTCTACCACATCGAAGTCCGATTCAAAGGATCGGAAATCCGCCGCGGCTAGACGCGGCAAACCGTTGACGTGTTTCGCTACACACGAACTCGACTACTGAATCGTCGGCACCGTTTCACTTGCGAATTTCGCTTGGTCCGCTTTAGCGGTTTCCAAATCCAGGCCGCCGTCGTGCAGCACAACGCGATAGCTTAACTGCATCTCGTCCCCCGCCTTCAAATCCACGCCGCCGGTGTGCGGACCACCGGTAAAGTGAGACACGCCGAACGGATTGGCGGCGAACAATCCATACGTTCGCACATGCCACGCACACGGAAATCCGTAGTTGCTTGGATGGTCGTGAATCGTCGCGCCGGCGGTTTCACCGTTGACCGGCCCCGAGTAGTCGACCCAGGCGGCTTTTTTGCCCCAAGCTTCGGCGTCATGCAATCCAGTGGCTGACGTGATCAGGCCACCGAGTTTTGCATCGACCTTCATCGTGCCGGCCACGCGAATCCCAAACGTGCCTTCTTTGGTATCACCAAAATTCACGTCACCATCGGTGGCTCGGAACACGATGCTGTAATCAATCAAACGCCGACCATCGGACTTGAAGAACGCAACGCGCCGAGTGTCCGACATCACTCGTTTGCCTTGCGGCGAAATCCAATCGTTTTCGGTCACGATGACGGCGGCCCCATCAGGCGTCACCGTTGCGGTGCCTTTGCGATGAACGGTATCGCCTTCGTTTTTTTCGTCTGCCCAAAAATCGAAACCGTTGACCTCGCCGTGCGTCATCCACATCGACCGGTGGTGTTGGTGATCCTTCTTTTCAGTTTCCAACGCATCCTCGATCGGGTACCGACGAACCATTTCTTGGCCGCTTGGACCCATGACGGGATACACGATTGGCTTGCCGTTACTCTCGATTCGATAGCCGGCAACCAACGTGTCGCCATCATAAATCATCCAACCCTCAGGATCGGCCGAGGCTTCGATTCGCATGGTTTCCGATTTCGGCGCCTCGGCTGCCGCCGGAAACGCCAATACCACGGTTGCCGAAATGAACAGAACAAAGGTCAAAAAGTTCGAAAAACAGCGATTCACAGTGCAATCTCAAATACAGGAGGGAAACGACAGGCAGGGCGGCAAACGACCGGGATCGGAGTTTGACGAATTCATTCTCCGGCGGCGAAGCATGCGTTGCTTACTTTTTACTGCATCCTTCGCAACGGAGAAGCGGTTATCATAATAGAACGACAGGGGTGCCAGGTTCTCCCTTCCTTTTCTGAGTCAACTTTCCAAGCGATCGCGTGCAATGCCGTTCCCACAAAGTCACTCGCAACCGACAAGCGTCTTCTCTGCTTTCAAGTTCTTCGCGTTCAGCGTCGTATCGCTGACGGCGGTGTTGCTGACCACCGGGCCTGCGATGGCCCAATCCGGCGGCAAGAAGGCCGCCGCAAAGAAACCGCCCAAAATCAACCTGCCGGCCAGCGTCCGCGAAAAGACACCTGTGAAAATGCAGGTCACCCCGGTCAACGCTTCATCACGATCGTCGGTGGCATCATCCGCCGACCGCTTGGATTCGCTGGTCGAAGACAAACTGCGATCTCAAAAAACGCCACCCAACCCGATCGCCAACGACGAAGTCTTTCTGCGCCGCGTCTACTTGGACGTCGCCGGTCGAATCCCAACACTGACCGAAGCAACCGAGTTCTTAAGCTCAACTGATCCCGAGAAACGCGAAGTCCTGATCGACCGATTGCTAAGCAGCCCTGATTACGTCAGCAACTTCTACAACTTCTGGGCCGACGTGCTGCGGTTGGTCGAACGTCCCAGCACCAACAACGTTGCCGATCCCTATTTGGGTTACGTCAAAGACACCATTCGCACCAACAAAAAGTACAACGCTTGGGTGTACGAAATGTTGACCGCCGACGGCAAAGTCTGGAACAACCCGGCGACCGGATTCCAATTGCGCGACACCGGCATGCCGCTGCCCTATGTCGACAATACCGTTCGCGTTTTCTTGGGCACGCAAATCGGCTGTGCTCAGTGCCATGACCATCCGTTTGACCAGTGGAGCCAGTATCAGTTCTTTCAATTGGCTGCCTTCACCGCCGGCACACGAACACGACTCCGCAAGGGCGACCCAGGATTCGCATCCGGCAACCCAGCCGCCAAGTTGATCAGCGAAGGTAAGACGAAGTTCGAGAATGGCCGAGTCCCCGGTGCGTTCCAACGATTGGCTCAGGCGAACATGTACTCGGTTTCCGAATCTCCGGCCAAACTGCGACTGCCGCACGACTATGCATACGAGGACGCCAAGCCGAAACAGGTCGTTGAACCGGAGGTCTTGTGGGGCGAAATTCCTTCGTCTGCAGCCAAGGCGAGTCCGCGAGAACAGTTTGCGGCCTGGTTGACCAGTCCCGACAATCCTCAGTTCTCGCGAACGATCGCTAACCGATTATGGAAACGGTTCTTGGGCGTCGGTTTGGTCGACCCGATCGACGATTTCCGCGACGAAAACCAGTGCGTGAACGAACCGCTGTTAGACTTTCTGAGCCGTGAAATCATCCGCAGTGACTTTGACCTGAAAGAGTTCATGCGGACGATCCTGTACAGCAAGACGTACCAGCGCGAGGCGTCCGATTACGAACTGACTAGCGGCACGCCGTATTACTTCCAGGGTCCGATCGTACGTCGCATGACGGCTGAACAGGTCTGGGATTCGATCTTGACGCTTGCCGTCGCCAACCCTTGGCCGTTCCAACGTCCAACGGCGGACGAAATGGCGCCGATCATGGACGTGGATTTCGAAAAAGCCAGCTACGATTCCTTCAAACGCCAGAGCGAGAAGTTTGGCGAGACGTACTTCCGAAACGCTTACAACCGATCGCTCAACAAGCATGCCTACCAGGGCAACATTCTGGTCCGGGCTAGCGAATTGCCGTCACCGGTTGCCGCCGACCATTTCCTGCGCCAGTTCGGCCAAGGTGACCGCGAAACGATCAACTGTTCGCAAACCGATGCAACCGTGCCTCAGATCCTGGCAATGTTCAACGGCCCGATCACGCACGTCATGCTCGAGGAAGGTTCGTCGATCGTGGACCAAGTCATCGCGATCGAAAGCACGCGTGAACGAATCGATGCGATTTTTCTAAGCCTGCTAGCGCGGTCCCCTAGCGCCAGCGACCGAAAAGCCGCCGCCCAAGAACTCGGACGTTCTCGCCAAGACGGCGTCAGCTATGGCAACATCATTTGGGCGTTGCTGAACACTCGCGAGTTTTTGTTCGTCCAATAGGTCGCACTCGCAACTCACTCATCTGAATCTGTATCTCTTTCGAGAAACGACTTATGGCTAGCCCCGACTTCTCTGTCAATGAGCGCCGCGACTTCATGCGGACGATCGCCAAACAAACACTTGGCGTTTCGTTTGCGGGATCGGTATTGGCACCCGGCTTATTTGGTGACGAAGCCGAAGCTGCGACTCGCAAAATCGGCAAAGCCAAACACGTCATCTATTTGTTCATGGACGGAGCGATGTCCCATTTGGACACTTTCGATCCGAAAGTTGGTGTCGAGGAAGCCGGTCAAACCAAACCGATCCAAACGCGAGTCCCGGGGCTGATGTTTGGTGATCACTTTCCCAAGCTGGCGTATCTGGCCGGTGCAATCGCAGTCGTACGGTCGCTAAGCACCGAAACCGGCGCGCACGATCAAGGCAAGTACTTGATGCGGACGGCCTACAAACAACTTAACAGCATCCAACATCCGGCGATGGGGGCATGGATGGTCGCCGAGCATGGTCGTTTGAACCGCGAACTGCCCGGTAACTTTTTGATTGGCAGCGGCAATCGGCATCCGGGTGCCGGATTCTTGGAAGCCGTTCATTCACCCGTTCCCATTCCGAACGCAGCCGCAGGCTTGCAAAACACGAGCCTACCGAAGTACTTGCCCAACGAATTGTTCGGACGCCGACTTGCACTGGCGTCAAAATTCGACAGCCAATTCCAAAGCGGTCGCGCCAACGCCAGCGTCGATGCTTACAACCAGCTTTACAGCGAAGCTCGCCGATTGATGGGCAGTGAGCATTTGAAGGTGTTCGACATCAAGCTTGAAAAGCAAAAGGTTCGTGACGCGTACGGCAACAATTCACTTGGGCAAGCATGCCTG
>JBAUHR010000225.1:0-1841 GCA_049680385.1 Rubripirellula sp.
CCAATCCAATGTCAAAACTTGGTGATCTGGGAATGTTGCTGATATCGCTAGGCCAATGTCTTGATAGATTTGTTCGTCGGAATTGCCGTTGCGCCCGTGGACGACAACCCAAGTCGTTATGTTCGGATCGATTTCGTCAGCGACGGAATTCAAGTTCGCGAATTCAAACGTATACAAAATGCCTTCATCGTTAACCTGCCCAGAAAGCGCTTGATCTCCAGGTTCATCATTCCAGAAAAGGACTTCTGTGGAGCGTCCCGTCTCGCGTGGTGCAAACCGTAACGTCGTTGGAACGTTGTCAGCAAAGTCAATTACAGCCTCGTAGTGTGATGTTTCGCTTGCAAACGTCGCATCCCCGTCGTGGTTATGGCTGTTTAGATACCAGGGCGAAGTCTGAGGAGTTCGTCCAATCAGACGATTAAAGTGTAGGTACTGATTTGGGTTCGGATGCACCCGATTTAGATTTAGGATACTCGTAAACCGCTCGTGGGCTTCGTTATGGCCGGTGCTTAAAAAGACGAAGGCCTCATCAGCGGTGCGCGGAGTACTGTTGTTTCCCAACGTAATGACGTCGCCAGTGGCGTCAGCATATATTGCCCACGAAAACTTCGCGTTGTCTCGAAATGAAATCCGGCCAGGGTCATTCGGATTGAAATCGGACTCGACCGAATTGATTGCAGGGTCCAGTGCGACAAGCGAATTGACTGGCGTGCCCTGCAAACCGCGAAGAGTGCTTGCGATCTCCTCGACAACGTATGAGCCAAAACTATGGCCTATCAAGTTGAGCTGATTGGACTTGAGACCGTATTCATCCATCAATTGCGCAATTCGTCTACCTGCGTCCTCGATTCTTCCCTCTATCGCAAGTGACCAGTCAACCAAGAGCACCTGATCGACGCCCTCGTACTGCTTGATGGCTGACGCCATGTCGCTCATCCATTGTTGCGACGCATCTGAGAGAAATCCGTGAGCGATGACAAAAGTCTCAAGTGATGGATTGATAGGAGTAGCGCCGTCCGACTGTGAGATCACGACCCTCGCCGTAACTCCATTTAAATCCTCGTATGTTCCGCTGATCGAAACGCAGTTATCTACGCATTCAAGCGCGTCTAGGTCAAGAATCTCCAGTGAATAGTGACCGATGGATGTACCGTAGCCGTCCACGGCGACGTGAAAGCGTCCAGTTGATGGTGCTTTCCAAGCCTCAATTCTCCCTGCCAAGTCTTGAATAACGACTCCTGTGTCATCATTCCAGTCGAGTTGATTTCCCTCGCTATCGTGTACCGAAACGATCGTATCACTGATCTCGGTGCTTGCGGCAGAAATCTCGTACGTGCGTCCGGCCACACCGTCAAACCAATACCAATCAACGTCGCCAGCTGTTCCTATCGTTCCATCCGCTTGATAGGCAACAGCACCAAAAGATTTGGTAAGTTGTGTGGCTGCCTCCGGTCCATCCGAATGGTCATCGTTCAATACAGGCATTATGTCGATTCCAAGTATTGGGAATCCACTGCCTGAATCGCTTCGCTGGTTGAACGCAAGTTCTAGGTATTGATCGTCAGCGACTACGCCCTGTAAAACTCGAGTGACAATCTGGCCTTGATTCGTGTTGAACTGATCGCGTTTCCCGCCAGCTGATACTGTAATGCCGTCAAATGAACTAGTTGGGCTGCCAACTGTTATCGCGACGTCATATTTTCCATCGGGTACATCAACTCTAAATGCGGATTGACGCACTCGAACTCCGTCAGAGAGAAGGTCATCATCATTTAAAGGCCCCTTGTTCTTTGTGTTTGTGACCTCCGAGCGGATGGGGTCATCACCGGTCCAGCCAAACC
>JBAUHR010000226.1:0-8623 GCA_049680385.1 Rubripirellula sp.
GCTCCGTTCGTTCCTCACTGCGCCGACAACATCAGTACGTCTCCGCCTGCGTTGTTTTCTTTCCCGCTATCGCGGATGGACGTCATCACTTCGCCTCCGCTCCCGCCGCCGCATGCGTTCGTTCCTCACTCCGGCGACGGCATCCGCTACGGCTACGCGATGACCACCATCCGCTGCGCTCGGGCCATCCAGGCCCACGTTTCGGCGGCATCCTTGCCGCCGACTCCAGGCTGTCCGCAAGCGAGGTTCAAACGTCAATCGCTTCGGTTGGCTGGCGGCGTACCGCAACGTGCGAACGACTTTCAGGGCGGGGCTGCGCCATCCGTGGCTTCGCCAATATCCCACGGGCATCCATGCCCTATGCCCTCGGCGGCTCGATCAATAGCGATTCAAACATCGTTCGCTTTGTTCAAGTGCATTGGAAGTTCAACCGTTTCTCCGTTGGTCCGCCGTCGGTATCGGCATCGCTCCCATCTTTCGATCTTCAAACCGTTTTGGCGTTGGACAGTTGGGTGATGGTTCAAACTTTGATGCTTCGGCTGGTCGCTTCCCTGCCGATCCCGATTCCTTCGGGCACGGGCCGCCGGTTCGCTTCGCTCACCCTCCACTCCGGCCACCGCTCGTTAATTGGCGATTCAACACTGGTTCGCTTCGATCAAGTGCGTTGGTGATTCAGTCGGCGTTCGTATTGGTCCGCTTCCCTGGCCTGCGTTCCGGGGGCATCCATGCCCCGGCGGCCCATTCCACGGCGATCATCCATGCTCGCCGTGCCTTCAGCGTCCCGTGCGGGCTCGCCTTCGCCTTCTCGCTGTCGCTCGACGGCTTCGGCTCGGGCGGTCGCTTCGCTCCGCCGGAGTTCAGGCGGTCGTCCAGCGTGGCGGGCATCGTGCCCGGTGTGCGGCGGCATCCTGCCGCCGGGCGTCAGTCGCCGCTTTTGCCCTGACGGGCAAGCAACGCGATCGCTTCGCGGATCGGTTGGTCCAGAGTGGACCAAGCCTGCACGACGCTGCGTAAAGCAGCATCGCTCGAAAGTGCTTCGCATTCTGCTTCGCCTAGATCGGCGAACACCCTGAAACACGGCGTTTCGAGAGCGTATTCTGATCCTGTATCGCCCACTTTGTGTGATTGATTTTTATCCCTGAAAATACGGACGGTCGGAACGCCGCTTGTGGCGTAACCTGCTTGGGCAGTGCGACCCGTTTCCGAATTCGTTCTTGATATTCGATATTAAGAGCGTCCAAGGAGAACGGAGACCATGCCTCGCAAAGAATCTCCCGAGCCGGGTTACTGGTGCCACGTTTCCGGCCAAGCTGTTGTTGCGCTTGACGGCCGGATCTTCTATCTCGGTTAGCACGACAGTCGTGCGAAGTTCTACGTACTCTTGCACGAGTACAACGCCAACGGTTTGCGGATGCCCCCGACATTGAGACGCACAAGCAGGATCAACCCGTTGCGGTCCGGTGACCTCGCAACATCTGTGCCGATCAGTGTCGGTACGTGGAAAATGCCGTATTCAGAGCACGCCACGGGTTGCACGGATCGAACACAGATGAAAACCAGTTGGCGCAGTTCAGTGACCTGATCGTGAAAACATCGCTGGCGGTTTGGCGGGGTTTGACTGATTGTCTGTTGCAACATATATTGATGGTCATGGTAGGAAACGAACGCAAGTTGGACCTCGCATCAGAACTGGGGAAACGGGAACCGTTTCGCAGTTTGCGACAGGAAACGTACATCAACATGCTTCGGATTCACGAGCAGTTGACAACTGAGTTCGCGGTGTTGTTCAAGCGGTACGGCGTATCCGATTCTCAATACAACGTGTTGAGGATTTTGCGAGGCGTCGGCGAACCGATGCAGATTTACCAGATTGCCGAGCGGTTGATTTATGCCCAAGCGGATATTTCTCGGCTAATCAATCGCCTCGAAGCGAATGAATGGGTCGAGAGACGGCGCTGCGATGATGACGGACGAGTGGTTTGGATCACGCTGACAATCCAGGCGAAGAAACTGCTCAAGAAGATGGATCGACCGTTGGAAAATCTGCACAATTCACAGTTTGGTGACCTGACCGAACGTGAGTTGACGACGCTCAATGATTTGCTTTTCAAGGCACGAAAAAACTGAGCGGAATGACGACCGAACCTCAACGATCGGTAAGGAGTAAACCGATGAAGAAGATTAAACGCATCGTCCGTGATGTCGGGCAACACTGGGTCGGCGACGGATTCCCTGTGCGGAGTCTGTTTTCTTATGGAGGCGGAAACGAATTCGATCCGTTTCTGTTGCTCGACTACGCAGGCCCGCATGAGTTTCCGCCGACGGACGGAAAACGCGGCGTCGATGTGCATCCTCACAAGGGATTCGAGACCGTTACGATTCTCTATCAGGGCGAGTTGGCTCATCGTGATTCGAGCGGCGGCAGCGGACGACTTGGCCCTGGCGACGTTCAGTGGATGACCGCCGGCAACGGGGTCGTTCACGAAGAATATCACAGCGAAGAGTTCTCAAAGCAGGGTGGCACGCTGGAAATGATCCAGCTTTGGGTCAACCTCCGCAGCGACGACAAATCGAATCCGCCCAAGTATCAAGACTTGCGTGGCGATCAGATTCCGCGTGTTGAACTTGACGGTAACGCGGGAACGGTTCGCGTGATCGCGGGAGACTTCGCAGGGGCTCGTGGTGCGGCCAGCACGTTCTCGCCGATCAACGCGTGGGACTTGCGACTTAGCGATGATGCCAAGGTCGAGTTCAAAGTTCCTGTCGGACACACGACGGTGCTGATCGCTCAATCGGGCAGCATGTCGGTCAACGAATCGCCGATGAAAGCGGTCGAGCTTGCTTTGTTTGAACGTGACGGAGATTTGATCAAGATTCAAACGGAGACCGTGTCACGAGTGCTGGTCTTGACCGGCGAACCACTCGATGAACCGGTGGTCGGTCAGGGTCCGTTTGTGATGAACACTCACGAAGAAATCCACGCGGCAATTCAGGATTTTCGATCGGGAAAGATGGGACAGCTCGTTTAACATCAAGGAAAGAACTGCGATGCCGCGTCTCGACACTTGATCGTGACGATGGCTTGGAACATCGTCCGTTCGAACAGATGCGACTCCTCGTGGACTTTGCTTGCGGGCTCTCTCTCTCTAACCTGCGTGCAGGAATTGATCGGTTGCTTAGGCTGCGGCTTGCTTGGGGATCACGGCGAACCAGGACGCGATCGACAGGATGGTCATGGTTGCTAGGAAGAGCGTGATTGCTGGATCGAAGCTCTCGTAGTGGTCCAGCGACAGTCCCATCAGGAGTGGTCCGCAGCCGCTGCCGGCTACGGTCGCGCACCACGCAGAGCCACGGATCGCGCCGAGCGATTCGCGGCCGTAGTACCGGACCCAGACGACGGAGCCGACAGCCAATAGCAGCCCTTGGCCGCCGCCGAAGAATACGGCGAATGTGTGCAGGGTGGTTTCGCTTTGCCCGATCAGCAACGACCCGATCCCGATGCACAGCATCGCTGTTCCGACGCCTAGCATTCGGTTCAATCGCACAAAGTCAGCTAGCACTCCGCCACCGAGTTGCCCGGCCAACATGCACAGTCCGAAAGTCTTGAACAGGTTGCTGGGGACACGAGCGTCGAAACCACGCTGTTGGCAAATCGTATAAAGGTAAAAAACAACGCCTGTTCCAATCAACGCCCACGCCAAGTTGGTCACGGCGAGGATCCAGAATGCTGGCGTTCGTATCGCCTGAGCGAATGTCATCGACGGTTCGGTATCGGCTTTGATAGGCTTGCCATTCTCGGACACCGCATCGGAATGCGGCATGCGGTTCAGGTGCGCGCCATCGACGCACTGACCAAGTTCTTCGGGGCGATTACGAAAGAAGACCAACACGAGTGGCAGGGTGCAGGCCACGACCCATAACGCGATCCCTTGATACGTTTGTCGCCAGCCGATGGAATCGATGGAGTCGGCAATCAGGCCCGGCACCCATGCGAACGCGAGTGCTGTTCCGATGCTTATCAGCGCTGACACTCGGCCGATGCGATTTCGAAACCACATCGAGATTGCATTCCCACTAAGCAGGCTTAGGGTTCCCTGACCTAGAAAACGTAGTAGGAAGAAAACCAGCAACAAATTCCACCAGCCCGTCGCCGTCGAGGCGAGCCAGCAGGTTGCTGACACTCCAAGTACAGCCAACGCTGACAACCATTTCAATCCGAAACGATCCGACAGCGGACCGACAATGGTCAGCGGAATCGCGGCCAAGAACGTCCCCAACATGTAAGCCAGCGTTAGGTGACTGTCACTCATCGCAAACGCTTGGCGAAACGAGGGCGTGAACGCACTAAAGGCAAACGTTTGCCCAGGGCTGGTTGTGATTTGCAGCAGCATCGCCAGCGGAATCATCAGGTATCCGTAAAAAAACGGCAGCCTGGCGGCCAATGTGTCCGTAACCCGGTGGAGCATTGCGTTTCGCTTGGAAAGAACGTGAAAGCCTGTTTTGTAACGACAATCGCGCTGACCACAATCTCAGTGAAATGATTTGGCCCGATCAATCCTGCCAGACGCACCCAGCAGTTCGGCGCCGTTGTCGTGCGAAAGCCTTGAACGTTTCGCTGGTGGCTGGCGCCTTGGGGGGGACTCACTACAATCCTGCGGAAGGCAGCTCGCGTGGATGGGGTTTGATTCGAATCCGCTGAGTCGTTGCCGCCAGAACTTGGCCATAGAATTGAAAGAGACCTTGTGGACTATCCAGTAATCGTGACAGCAATTTTCGGAGTTTTTGTCATCTTTGGAGGAGTGATGGGGTATGTCAAAGCGGCAAGCAAGGCTTCTTTGATCGCGGGCAGCATCACGGGTGGGCTGCTTCTGCTGTCGGCGTTTTTGATTTCCAGAGACATCACAGCGGGAGCAATTCTCGGGATCGTTGTTTCGCTGGTGTTGCTCAGCCAGTTTGGTCCCTCGTTGTTGAAGAAGTTCAAGGTCATGCCAAACCTGTTGATCGTCGTCCTGGGATTGATCACCGTCGGCACGCTCGTTTTCGGTTTTTTCAAATAGGTTCTGGGAATCATCGCGGTCGTCGGAGTATCGTCGTCGACGATTATTCCCGACAACCATCGGTCTGGTTGGTGAATGCTGCGCAGCGGGGCAGTGTTTCGGGGGGCTAGTCTGTTCAACATTTATTTATTGAAGACCACCAATGAACCGTGTTAGCAAAACCTGTGCGACTTTTGTGGTCTGCTTTCTAGCTTGCCTTTTTGCAACGGCCACGCTTGCAACGAAATCGTTTGCCGACAACACACATGATCTGATTTGTTGCGGCGGCGATGAAGTGTTTGTCATTGCGATTGACGATCCGACGTTCAAGAAATGGAGTTGGCGTTCGGAACAATCGCCCTCGATTCCAAAAGACCTTGGAAAGCGGTTTCGTTCGACCGACGACTGCAAGCCCTATGAAGGCGGCTTGGTTCTGATCACCTCGTCGAGCGGCGTGGTCGCACTGATTGATCGCCCTTCGAAGGCATGCAGGTTCCTAGCCGAGTCACGCAATGCACACAGTGCCTGCTTGTTGCCCGGTCGTCAGATTGCGGTTGCTTCGAGTTTCGGTGGTGATCAAATTCAGTTCTTCGATCGCGACGACGTTCAGCAGCCAGCGACGGAGGTACAGTCACTTGCATTGTTGGGAGCACACGGATTGGTTTGGGACACCCAACGCGACTGTCTGTGGGCGCTGGGTGAGAAGGAGTTGCTGGTGTTGGTTGCTGATGCCAACGCAAAGTCGGCGGTTCGATGGTCGGTGCGTTCTCGGACGCCCTTGCCTAGTAACGGCGGACATGATCTCTCGCCGCAACACGATGCCAAACATCTCTACGTGACCACCGACACGCAAGTGTTGATTTTCGAATGCGACAAACTCAGCTTCACTGTCGCCGAAGGTTTTGGAGATCAAGCAAAGGTCAAGTCGGTCGATCGTCATGCCACGTCGAATCGAATCGTCTTTCACCAAGCTACGTCAGAGAATTGGTGGAGCGACACGATTCGATTCGCCGACGCGAAGCCAATCCAGCTTGGTGATCAGCGTCTCTACAAAATCCGCTGGGACATGCCAGCGAAAGACCCGAATCACTGACGTCACAACGTCAAATTTGCGTTAGGGAGTTGGTGGGGGAATGGGTTTGATGCGGGCTAGTTTTTCGTCGGTACCGCCGACGATGTAGCTGCCGTCTTGGGCGGCCAGGATGCAGTAGGCCCAGCCGTTGATCGCTGGCAGCGTTTGTTCGACAGTGACAGAGTTTGCGTTGATGATCCGTAGCTTTCCGTCGATGCAGCCGACGCCAATCTGGTTGCCGTCGCTGGACCAAGCGATGCAAAGTGGTTCGACCGGCAAACGGGCGAATCGCACAAGGCGGCCGATCGATGGTTGCCAAATGCGAACGGTCTTATCCGCGCTGGCAGATGCCAGGTACGCGACTGGGTGATCGCCGGGGCGCCCGGCGAGGTCACGCACGATGCCGGTGTGGTTGTCCATGACTCGTAGCGGCGTTACGGAATCTGCGTCGTCGCTCCATACTCGCAGGCTCTGGTCAACACCGGCTGAAACCAACAGCCGGCCATTGTCGATGGAATCAACGGCGAGCACTCGGCGGGAATGGCCAGTCAGACACCGTTCGATGCTTGCGAGATTGCGGGTGTCTGCATGCAACTGCCATTGCCACTGGATCACTTCGTTGTCCGCGGCGCCGGTGACGAATCGATCATCCGAAATCCAGATCGCAGAGTGAATCACATCGTGGTGCTGGTCGCTTGATGCGACGATCGCAAGGTCGGGCCATGTCGCGATTTTCCACTGTCCAACCTCGCTCGGCTTGCCGCCCGCAATCAGCAGTCGTGTGCCGTCGGGTGAAAATCGCAGACTTAGGATTTGCCCAAGTTCGAACTCGTGACTTTCAACCATCGTCAGTGATGGCCAGTTGCGTATTGAGAGTCCCGATTGGGAACCGGCCACAATCATGTCACCGGATGGTGCCATCGCCAGTGCGGTTATCGGCGCCGCACGTTTGCGATCGGGTGGTTGGGCAACCGAGCGGTGACCTGCTGCGAGCAACACGATAGCCGCGACTAAGAATGTTATCCGCAAACGCCACTGAATCGATCGTCGAAGATACCGGCTGTTCATCCCACCAACTCGCTGATCGGTGTGCCATGCAGGCTTACTTTGACCGGACGTCCGTCGGCGGTGTTCAACACGGTCGCAGGATCGATCCCCAGCAATTGGAAAATTGTTGCGGCTAAGTCGGCTGGCGTTACCGGACGATCGCGAGGGCTTTCGCCCCTATCGTCGCTGGCCCCGATCACTTGCCCGCCTGCGATCCCGCCGCCAGCCATCATCACGCTGAACACGCGTGGCCAATGATCACGACCGCCCTGTGTGTTGAGTTTGGGAGTGCGTCCAAATTCGCCCATCACGACGACCAGCGTTTCGTCCAGTAGTCCGCGTTCATGCAAGTCGGTGATCAGCGATGAGTAGGCCATGTCGAGTGATGGGATCAGACCGACCGGTTGTTTCGCGCCGGTGAATCCGTCCTTCAGTCGCGTGACCAAATCGTTGTGTGTATCCCAGCCACGATTGTTGACGGTGACAAACGGAACTCCGGCTTCGACCAATCGGCGAGCCAGCAGGCAGCACTGGCCAATCGACTTTGCACCGTATCGGCCGCGAGTTTCGGACGACTCGGCCGACAAATCAAAGGCACGCTTGCCGGCGTTCGACGTCATCAGCCGATAGGCTTGTTCGAAGGCGGGGTCATCGGGGACGCTGGATTGGGCGTTGTGGTTGACGCGATTGATGGCACGTAAATAGGCCGCTCTGCGGTCAATGCGTTCGTCAACGATCCCTGGGAACGGATCAAGATCACGGACACGAAAATCGTTCCTCGCAGGGTCACCGCCAACTTCGAACGGTGCAACCTTGGCGGGAAGATAGCCCTGGGCCAAGAACTTGCCACCGCCAACTCGAAGGTCGGGGACGGCGACATGCGAGGGGATTGAGGTTCTTTGGGAACCGAGGTGAGAAACGACTGAACCCATGGCGGGATAGTTCAGCGCAGGCGTTGGTTTGTATCCCGTCAACAGATAATGTGTTCCAAAGTTATGTTCGCCCAGCGGCGACGTCATGGACCGAATGATCGCCGAGTGCTGCATCGTCGCCGCCGTTCGTGGCAACAGTTCACTGATGTGAATGCCGGGCACCGACGTGCCGATAACGTTGAACGGACCGCGAACTTCCCGCGGCGCGTTCGGTTTGGGATCCAGCGATTCCAGATGGCTTGGTCCTCCGTCGAGCCAGATCAAAATGCAAGACTTCGCTTTGGTTGGTGCCGCACCGGCCGCGGTTTGGGCTGGCAATGCGTGCATTCCCAATCCCAAGGCAGGAATCCCGCCAACGCGAAGAAAGTCTCGACGTCCAATCGCTGTGCCGTGTGGTGTCATGGTTGGTCTAATGGCTGTGAGTAAACTCGTGGCAATTTAGCAGCGCCCAAAGAAAGTCTTCGCACCGCTGATGCCTCTGTTCGGCTTCTTGTGTATCTGCGTTCTTGTTCTTGTTCTCGCCGGCATCGATACGC
>JBAUHR010000227.1:0-3285 GCA_049680385.1 Rubripirellula sp.
TCTCATAATTTTCCTTTTGCCTCGTTAGCCAATTTAGCTAGTGCGGTTTTGCTGCTCTACTCTTCCGACGATTTTGGCCGGTTTGCTGGTGGCCGATCGCCCATCGATTTTGCTACGTCTTTTGGCAATCGCATCATGGCTGCCTCACCTAGCCACTGCGACACGTTTTCACCGCGCTCCGCTGCGTCGGCTTCGATCGCTGCCCACAGCGGCGGCGGCTGCGTGATGTTGCGAGACTTGGCTGGTGCTGCCTCAAATGTGACCTTGTCACGCCAGTTCGGCGGCAACGATCGGATGCCGTGGCCATCCCACGCTACCTCAACATTGATTTGAGTTGCCAGCACTGCACAGCCTCCGCTTCGCTGCCTCGCGGTTGGATGCTCGTCAATCCAACCTAGCAGGGTGTGCCCTTTTGGGCACGGGCTGCCCTGCGTCATTAGCTTTGCCTCTTGGATACTCACTTGGCTGCCTCGACGATCATTTGGTCAACGATAGCTTTTGCTTGCTCGATTGCGTCGGCTTCGCTGACGTTTGATGCCCACATTGGGTGATCCTTGCCGTCAATCTCAAACGACCATTCAGGACCAATGCCAAAGCCAAACACGTCTTCGTGGCGGGTTACGTTGATGGTGATGTCGCGGTACGTGATGGTTGTCATCTGCTTGTCTCCGGGTTGCGGTTCGGCTCGCGTCACTCGCTTGCCACATGCGTAACTATAGGCGTAGTTATCGGCTGCGTCAATAACTACGCACAGAGTTTTTCCCGGTTTCGTAAAAAACTTTCCAACCCCCAAAAGCCTCCCTGGTCATAACGCCTAGTGCGGTCTCGGGATAACAGCCCTGCGGCTTGATCGGCAGCAGGGTAATGGTTTGGTTTTGGTTTTACGCCTCGACTCAGTCCTGGATAACTTAGTAGTTCACCGGATTAAAACGGCGACGTGCTCAGCGTTCTGGAATTCACGTAAGGCGGTCACGTCACCTACGTTGTCACTAAAAATCCACTCTCCACTCCAAATCCACTCGTCCCAATTATCGATCGCAATACGGCTGTACCGCATTCCACGGCCACGATCGCTGAAGTAGGTGACGAACTCTCGCGGAAGATTCGCCGCGTCACTTACACTCGCTTGTGGATTCACAGCAATCTTGCGGGGCATAACCGGTGAACAATCGGATGAACCAAAGTCCTCGGTCACGTCTTTCTTTTTGCTCATAGTTTTCTTTCTCGGACTTGGTTATCCGTAGCGTTCAACATACGAATTCGAGAACGACATCATCCTCGTTGAGCGGTAGCGTTACCTTCCACGAATTCGTATTGACCACAACTCGCTCGATTCCGTTGGATCGCAAATTCGACCGCAAGATTGACTCCTCTGGATCGTTGCGAGCTTCAATCTGTTCGCGTGTCTGGACTTCGCCGCCAAGGAAGTAATTGCAACTTCGGGCGGTTTCCTTGCTGTCTAGTTCGCCGTTGTTTGATCGCGTCGTGAAATGGAAACTGTACGGCGTGGCGTTGTATCGCTCGTTGACTTCCTTAGCCATCTCGACGGCTTTGTCCACGTCCCACGATTCAATATCTTTCGTGGTTGTCTCTGGCACGAACGTTCCCGGTGAAACGAACGTCACGAAATGTTTCTCGACCATTGGTTACCTCTCTGGTGTTTCGATGTTGAACAAAAAATTGCAACGGAGCGGCATCAACGTCAACACGAGTAGCAAGCCGCTAATTGCCGCCCGTTGAATTTAGGCGTTCTACTGCACTGGTTCTAATGTCCAGTGCGTTCCAGTTCGCGTCGCACTGGATTGCATTGCTAGGTGGACGGAAACAAACGCTCCGTCAGCCTTTCCAGTGTCGCGAACAGCTTTTCTGTTGGTCGTCTACCAGTCTTGCAGCAAACGATGTATTGATTCTTCGCCTCGACCAGATCACGCAGTCCTTCGATCTCATTTGCGGCCTCGGCCGCCCAATCGTTTAGGTCGCAAACGTCGTCGTGATCGTAGTTCGCCGGGTTAATTTCTGGGCACTCGCGGAGCATGTCGCCACCTATAAAAATGTTGTACCAAAGTCGCCGACAACGGTTGTTTGAAATGGAGAGTTTACCGACGGCGACTCGGCAAACACTAGCGTTCGATCTGCACTGGTTGTTGGTGCTAGTGCGGGTTTGTTATTTGCGTGGCGCATGTTAATCAGTTGTTCATCGGACGATCTTGCTGCCATTTTTGGTACCGACATCTATGTCGGTACCAAGCGGTTTTTCGGAGCCGTGGATAACTGCGTCGACAAATGCGTGCCAGAAGTGTTCGCACTTGTCGACGTGTTCGACCTTCGCCCGCTGAATAGCTTCAATCCCGGCTTTCTGCCCTTCGTCGTAGATCGCTTCGTTTTGCTTGCCTGTCACTTTATGCCCGCCTCTCGCATCAATGATTCCTCTTTCGCTTGATGCTTTAGCTCCCGTTTTCGACTTTCGACAACGATGTCTGTGTGTTTTTCGACTTGGCTGATTCGATAGATCAAATGGCAATAAATGTCCTCTAGTTCCTCGAAGTCTCCCGACATCGCACGGTCGCGAACCTCAAATAGCTTCGTCAACTCGTCACGCAACGCCGATGAACAAACCGATGAACGCGGACACGATTCATCTTTCGGTTCGCTAACGTCAATCGAGTTGTCATGTATTTCTTTACTACTCACCTTTTCTCCTTTGGCCCATCGTGCCGGTTATCGGCGGCGTTCGCACGCACTGGTTTGATAGACCGGTGCGGGTTGTTCGAATCCGTGCAGTTATTTGCGCGCAGCATCCTAGTAAATTGTTAGATGGACGAATCCGCCATGCTCAACACGGTTTGCAGTTCGTCAATCAAATCGGCAATTCCATCTGCTGTGACTTGCAGCGTGATCGCGTGTCGTCCGTCGCTGACTTCGATCTCGGACTGCCCGAACACCGAAGTGACCTTGATGTACGGCTTGGCATCGTCTCGCGTGCATGCCGCGATCGCGTCTGCCAACGGCTTGTCGTCGGGGTTCGCAATTTTTCGGGTATCTTGAGATCCGCACGATTGGCACAAGACGCCAGGCGTGATGTTGCTTTCGTGAATCGCGATGTTTCCGCAATCCCAGCACTTTCGATGATGCTTGTAGTCCACGTCGCCACCTAAGAAAATGTTGTACCGGAGTTGCCGTCCGGCTCTTTTGGTAATTCAAAATCTACCGTGGCAACCCGGTAAACATTGGCGTTCACACTGCACTGGTTCGACAGCCTAGTGCGTTCTTGGTTGGCTCTACAGT
>JBAUHR010000228.1:0-2844 GCA_049680385.1 Rubripirellula sp.
GTGTATGGGATGACCAATCTCTCAACTGCTGCACACCAGCTGGGCTGTGGGCATGTTTGCGTTCCGCTTCGGGCAACCACCACGCCGCCGCACTTGCAAAGTGCATTCTGCTCATCTTCTGAGCCCGGACGATGTCAAAAATAACATCCTCATAAGTCTCCGGAGCGAATTCTTCAGCTGCTGGCTCTTCTGTTTCCTTTTTTAGGAGTTCAAGAAAAATCTCCGCATCGTCGGCCTCGGTCTTTCGAAGGACGCTTTCAAGAGCATCAAATTGCCAGTGAGGATGTCCCGCATTCTTTGCCTGAAAGCCAAGGCTTCCCTTGCTCCACTCAGCATAACCGGCCCATTCAGCCCGAAATATCTGCGGCTTTACAGCATCTCCTTTCCAACCCAGGTACACAGAGAACGAAACCTGACGAAACGAATAACTTCTCGCTCCACCGACCATACCTGAGAATGCCCAATTTTCATTGTATCCTAGCCAGGCATAGAGATCCGATGTGACTCTCAGAATGTCTGTAGTGTTGTCGCTTCCACCGCGGTTCCTCGCTATTCTCTCACAGCCTGGCCCGGCCAACCCAGCGGTGACCGTTTCCTGAGACCACGTCTCGTCTAGCGACAGCTGGTCGCCCTTCTCAAGAACTTTCTGAAGTAAAGTAGTGGTCTGAGAAAAATGCTGTCTCAAGTTTTTTTCAACAACAGTCAGGGGCTTATTGACGACAGGAGCTTTCGCCAAATTGACTACTCCTCAAAGACTAGCTGAGTGCCATACAAATCCGCCACTAGGCCTTCAACTCTAGCGTGCCAAGACCTGTTTTCGGGCTGCGGTTCCCGCCCAAGCCGAGCAAGCTGTCCGACAATGCTTCCTCCGTCCATATCCGCGACTATGGATGGCAAATCTGGGATTGGGATTGAGTTGACGTACCTTGGGCTTAGATCAAATTGACCGCCGGCTACGTGAGGTGAGAAAACCTCAATAATAGAGCTAAAACCTGTCGAATTCATCAATGCAGCATAGGCATTCAGAACCGTCTCGAGTGTTAGCGTACTCGCGTCATCGAGTTCTTGGTCGGCATCCCGTCGATCAGCTGGAAGCCATCGAGGCAGCCATGCGTGTCCCTGCACGACCACATACTCAGCTTCAATGTCAACGGAGAAACCACCGACCCCGCCAAAGTACTTTGACACAATTCTCGGGCAGCCATTCAAGGACCAGGTCCGCCTTTCTGACAAACCCCACCAGTCTGCACGACCAGAGCGCTTGATGCTGGATCGTTGTGTCAACAACGTCTTATTGGGTTTCAAATATCTAGCATAGTAATGCCTCAGCTTTTTCGCGAGGTCTGCTTCTGTTTGTAATTCGTCTTGGATTTGTCCGTATGGATAAAACACCCAGTGCTCAGATTCAATTCGACCGGCGGAAATCGATTCATTGATTATGGCAGGTTTGAAAAAAAGCCTCTCTGATTTGGGCAGATCGAGAAACTCGGCTTTGTCCAGTATAAACACTTTGTTGCTACCCGTACGAACACCTTGCTTTACGTCGAACAGAGTGTTTATCGGTTGGGCACCTGCAGATAGAACATTGCCAATGAGCCGCTCCATTTCTGGCCGCATCAATCGCCAAGTGGGGCGTTTTTCGAAAGTGTCGTATTTCAGATCAAAGAGCCGCCAGGTTGGAGCTGATGCGGCGGAGTGTTGAGATGAATTTCCCTGTCTAAGGGCGCGCAGGGCTTCTCCGGTAGCCTCCTTAGTGTTGGATGCTATCAGTGCCTTCACTGGAGGCTTTTGAGATTGGGACGCACCTTTATCGATCACCATTGCAGATACCGAAACCAAGGCATGGGAAAACAACCCATGGTCTCCAAGTGACGCAATCAGCCGGAGCGTGCCATGGTCAAGAAGTGATGCTCGCCAAGCTTCAGCAGCCTGCAAAGTCAGCAAGCTTGACGGTAACAACGCACCAAGCACCCCGCCATCGTTGATGGAAGCAAGTGCCTTAGTCACAAATGCCATACTTAGATCGGCGCGCCCCGAGAGTGACTTGCCAAGAATACCCCGCATCAGTTCTCGTTGGTTTTGGTCCAAAGAAGCCCAAGAAACAAATGGCGGGTTCATCAAGACAACATCTGCCGCAGGCATTTCACCTTGCAGGGAGTCACTGGAGCGCAGATCAACTTCCATACCGCCAGTCGGCGTCCAATCCATCCCAGCGTGTTTCAGCGCAAATTCTGCCATACAAATCGCAGGCTGCGAGATATCTCGGCCAACCAGAACGAGTTTTCCGTTGAAGCCCAATCGTTGCAGGGTACGTGCCGCTTCATGCAAGAATGCCCCAGATCCGCAAGCGGGATCCAATATCGTGAGCTGATCGCGGTCATGCAGATTTTCAATTTGATGGAGTGTTTGTTCACATAGACTTCGAGCTAGCGCCGGAGGTGTGAAGTGTGCTCCTCCTCGCGTGTTGGCCGTCGTTTCTGCGGGCCCTACATACCCAAACAAATCGGGAGAGGGCGCCCTAAGGAACTCGTAGTGTGCTTCCTGGAAAATTTCACTTCCAGCATGTCGAATTGCCAGCCGCGGGAGTAATTCGAGCGATGAAGAGAATACGTCCAGTTGTGACGCCCGTTCGCGAAGACTGGCCAAACTCGAAGGCGACAAGCTTTCGAGAATTTCCAACCCTTCACTGGGTTTTTCTTCGCTGGCTGTCTGGCTCTCAACGAACGCCAAGAAAGCACTTACGGACAAATGATCGTCACGACCCGCATCGGCCACGATTGAGCGCATACTGCGAAACAGATCAAGGAAGTGATTCGTGACCCGCTGATTGGACCGAACTTTGTC
>JBAUHR010000229.1:0-3447 GCA_049680385.1 Rubripirellula sp.
CGCCGACGATCATTTATCTGTGCACGACGATTGCTCGCCGCCTCAATTGCGACCTACCCGAATGATGGGACGCGACGGACCGCCGCTTCATTCTGTTTGGTCTAGCTCCGGATGGGGTTTACCGAGCCGATCGTGTCACCACGACCGCTGGTGCGCTCTTACCGCACCGTTTCAGCCTTACCACGCACGCTCGAAAGCGCCGTTCGGCGGTCTACTCTCTGTTGCACTTTCCCTAGCCTCACGGCCGGTCGACGTTATCGACCATCCTGTCCTGCGGAGCCCGGACTTTCCTCCAGTGATAACTCGTACCACCAGCGATCGTCCCACCCACGCACCGAATCCGTAGGTTATCGGTTTTAGGGATTGGGTGTTAGGGAGCGTGCCAACCTTGCCACTACAGCTTGCCACTACAGCTTGCCGCCTTCGTGGGCCGTAAAGTCCGCGAAGACTGGCAAATGACTGGTGACGGCTTCCGCTTCGATCGGATTCATGTCCGCAGCTCGGGCATAATCGTAGACCCCCGATCGGCCAAGAAATTCGCTGGTCGACACGTTGTCGATCAACAAGTTACACGTGTGGTAGCGGCTGTAGATATCCGTTGGACGTCCGACCACCGCCGCTCGCATCGATCCGCCGCCCATCGTCGGGATCAAGTACGCGTCGTCGGCTTGAAACAGCCCCAGCATGATGACGTCATCTTCGCCACGACCGTCACCGCGAACCGACTTCATGATGCCAGGCAACAGGGCGACTTCGTTTTGCGCCCGTGCCAAGTCGACTCGCACATTGACCAGCGAAAACGTCCAAGCGATCTGCGAATCCGGTTTGGCGGCTCGGAAGGTCGCCACCAACGGATCGTAGGTCATTTGGTTCTGGGGGTCTTCGACCGTATACGTTTGCCGTCGATCGACCAAGACTTGGTTGGTGTCAAAGATGAACGCCAACTGTTCTTGGCGACCGTTGGGCCCCGAGGATTCGCCGATCACGTAGTCGTATCGGTTGTGGTAATTCGAACCAACTTGACCGCCGTTGACGATTTCGACCAATCGCGGAATCAAGTCGCGTTCGATCGATGCGATCTGCTGCAACGCGATGACGTCGAACTGGCGAATGACGGCGGCAACGTGCTTGCGGACCGTCAGATTGCTCAACTTCGTCGGCCCAAACCCATCCATTGCCCACGATGCAACTTTAACGCTGCGATAACGCGGCGGTGCCGACGGAGTCCGGGCGGGCGGCAGCGAAGTTTTTGGCGGCGAGAAATCCTGGATCCCTTCGACCGCGAAACCCGATTCTGACCGCGACGTCAGCGTGATCGGATTGGCGGGGCTGCCGAAGTTGGTGAACTCGGTTTCGGGAACTGATCGGTTGGGATCAATCTCAACGGGTGCTTCGAGGTAATTGACGAATTGGCCGTCACTTTGCGGAACGTCTTTGGCGAATACGCTCAACTGATCCAGCCCGTCGATTTCGTAGTGGTTGAAAAAATACCAGCCTCCGCCGGCCAATAGCAGGACGACGGCGGCGACTTGGATTGGGCTTCCACCTTGAGAATCTGACATGACGGCGTACTAACGTCGGTGGGCTGAAGGATTAAAACATGGTCCTTCGTCAGCATCGAACCGAAACGGCCGCCGCCATCAGCCCGGCAGATCAATTGCTTGCAAATCGGCAAAACCGGGTGAGCTCAACCGTCGCGAAAAGCCGTCATCGGCACGGCCGCTAGAATCCGAGCGACCAAATCGGCCGGCCCAGCCGATTCTGCGGGCACTGACGGTCACAGCACTTGGCACTGACACGGTGACGCAGCACTCGGATTTCGGCGGTGACTGGGGCCTTCTTCCGCTGGGCGTGGCCGCGGTGACTTGCTATTTTGACGGCTGCAATTTTGCATCTTCCTAACCTTCAATTCCATAGACGGTTCTCGTGAGCGAAACGATCCAGGTCGAAGTCCCCACCGTTGGCGAATCCATCAGCGAAGTTCAAATCGGTCAATGGCTGAAGGCCGAAGGCGACTGGGTCGCGTCGGGCGAAGATCTCGTCGAAATTGAAACCGAAAAAGCGTCGGTGCAAATTCCGGCGCCCGCATCCGGATTCTTGGAAAGTATCGCCAAGCAAAGTGAAGAGTTCGCCGTGATCGGCGAACTCATCGCAACGATCCGAGTGGCCGAGCAACCGGCTGGCGGATCGGCACCTGCTGCCGCACCGCCGGCGGCCGCTGCGCCACAGAAATCGGCCCCGTCCCCAACTGCGGCGTCCCCAACTGCACCGGTTACAACTGCGCCGTCCAGCCCTGCTGCGTCGGGTGCTGGAAATGCCGCCGCGTTTGTGATGCCAGCGGCGCAGCGATTGCTCGACACGCACGGATTAAGTGCGGCCGACGTTCCCGCGACTGGCCCCGGCGGGCGGTTGCTGAAGGAAGACGTTCAGTCGTTCGTCCAAAACCGCCCAGCCGCTGCGGCTCCCGTCGCCGCGCCAGCAAAACCACCAACGGCCGTCGCCGCACCACGCCGCGAATCGGCCGGATCACTGGTCACCGACGGGCCGGCGCATCGAACCGAAGAAGTCAAACCGCTGTCGATGCTTCGCCGCACGATCGCGACGCGTTTGGTCGAAGCCCAACAGACGGCCGCGTTGTTGACGACGTTCAACGAAATCGACATGTCGCCGACGATGCAGATTCGCAAAGAATACAAAGACCGCTTCGTCGATCGTCACGGCGTCAAACTGGGCTTCATGTCCTTCTTTGCTAAAGCGGCCGTCGAAGCGCTTCGCAAGTTCCCAGCCGTCAACGCTGAAATCCGCGACGGCAACGCGATCTACCGAAACTATCAAGACATCGGTGTCGCCATCGGCGGCGGCAAAGGACTGGTCGTGCCGATCTTGCGTAACGTCGAACGAATGTCGTTCGCCGACATCGAAGGCACGATTGCTGGTTTCGCAAAACAGGCCAGCGAGAACCGACTGCAACCCGAAGACTTGATGGGCGGCACGTTCACGATCTCTAACGGTGGTGTCTACGGATCACTGTTGTCGACGCCAATCGTCAATCCACCGCAAAGCGGTATCCTGGGTCTGCACTCGATCCAAGAACGCCCCGTCGCCGTTGACGGACAAGTCGTGATTCGGCCAATGATGTACATCGCACTGACGTACGATCACCGCATCGTCGATGGCCGCGAAGCAGTCGGCTTCTTGAAAACGATCAAAGAAGTGATCGAAGAACCTGCACGGTTGTTCTTGGAACTGTAAGACGATTCACTCTTGTAGTGCGGGCTGCCAGCCTGCAATTCAGGCTAGCAGCCTGAGCTACTTGTCCTCGGATCACCGCGAAGCCGTCGGCTTTTTGAAAACGATCAAAGAAGTGATCGAAGAACCTGCACGGTTGTTCTTGGAACTGTAAGACGATTCACTCTTGTAGTGCGGGCTGCCAGCCTGCAATTCAGG
>JBAUHR010000230.1:0-5756 GCA_049680385.1 Rubripirellula sp.
ATTTTGTACTGAAGCACACACGGGCAGGCGACGACCTGTCGAAGGCATACGACACGAAGACTCTGTCGGGTTGGACGGTCAACGTGAATCGATCGCTGCAATCACAAAACGCGAAAGCGACAGCGACGGCGCTGAAGCTGTTAGAGGACCAACTCGACGAGATCGTTCGTGTCGTCCCAGCATCGGCCGTTGCCGAACTGCAAAAGGTTTCGCTTTGGATGTCGCCACAGTATCCCAACGAGCGTCCGCACGCGGCCTATCACCCCAACCCAAAGTGGCTTGCAAACAACGGACGCGACGCACGAATGGCAAGAAGTGTTGAGTTCACGAACATTCGGATCTTCGAACAAGAAACTCGCCGCATGCCGAACTTTGCGTTACACGAACTTGCTCACGCTTATCACCATCGCGTGCTGGCCGATGGTTTTGGGAACTCGCAAATCAAAACCGCCTACGAGAACGCAAAAGCGTCGGGCAAGTACGATGACGTCGAACGCAAGGACGCCAAAGGCCAAACGCACCGTGACCGCGCCTATGCGATGACAACGCCGCAAGAGTACTTTGCCGAAACGAGTGAAGCGTACTTTAGTCGCAACGACTTTTTCCCCTATAACCAGGCTGAATTGTCGTCACACGATCCTGCCGCATTTGAATTGCTGACCCAATTGTGGGGCGTTACCGCGAAGTAGGATGCATCGTGGCCGCGGCGTTCTATTTTGCACCAAGTGATAGATAGGCATACAGATCGCAAACTTGGACGTCCGTCATTTCGGACAATAGTCCCGATGGCATCAATGAAGTGGGCAGCGCGCGAAGCACTTCGATTTCACTTCGAGGGATCATCGTGTTTTGATTGTCAGCATTCCTCAGCGTTACCGTCTTGGGAGTCTGTTCGGCAATGATCCCGTTGATCGCGCGGCCGTCGACCGTCAAAGCCAAGTAGGACTGATAGCCTTCGCGAATTTCTAGACTGGGTGATAAGATCGAGTCGACCCAGAAGCTGACTTTGCCGCGTTCGTACCCGTCAAGCGGCGGTCCGGTTTTACCTCCTTCGCCAAACAGTTGGTGACACGCACCGCATGACTTGGTGAAGATTGCTTTCCCCGCTTTCGCATCACCGGACGATGATCCCAGCAAGTCGCGCAAACGCTTCATCTCGGCAACTTGCTCTGCCGTGGCCGACGCAGCAATCGCCCCATACACTGCGTTGACTTGGTTCGCGATTGCCGGGTCTTCGTAGGAACGAAGCTGCTGGACGACATCCGAAGGGATCCGTTCTCGCCTGACTCGCCACTCGGTCAACTCAGTTAACAATTGGCCCGCCCATTCCGGCCGAGACGCCAACGTACGACACGCTGCGGCTCGCAATCCGTGCTCCTCGGAAACACGGCTACCGAACGCGGCCAGTAACTTGTTGCCAATCGCCGCATCGTCGTACTTGCGAAGCGAAGCAATCGCGACACGCTGCAACGCGGGATCGGACGCGCGTTGTCCCGTTGCCAAAGCGAGCAGCGATTCGGCAGCGCCGGCAATTTCGATTTCGCCAAAGACGTTGGCGACTTCGATCGCCAACGGCAAATTCGATTCGGGTTTCGTAAGCAGATTCTTCGCATCTCGAATCGCATTCGAATTCGCACGCCGCAGCGACAAGATCAAACCCGATTCACCAAGCGAGGCGCGGTAGTCGGCAAGTGCTCGGTCGAGTGACTCGGGCAATTTCGGAATTGCCAGTCCTTGGAATGCCAAGCTGATGCCTTCGATCAGCCTAGCCTTGGACGCGTCGTCGGGCGCCATTTCGATCAGTCGGCTGCAGCGTTCAAAGTTCTCGGCTCCACCCGACGACGCGTACCGCTGGACAAGTCGTGTCAGCACCGTTTGCTGGACCTGCGCGGCATTCCACACCGCCGGGTCCGTGAAGAGTGCTTCGATCGCCGGCCATGATTCCGCATGCGCCTCGATTGCCCACCAGTTCATCAGCGGCATGTGAGGATCGTCCACGTCCTCGTCATGCTGCAGCAATGCAGTCACGATGCCAAGCCCAACGTCCGCCGATAATCTCTTTGCCGTCGCCGCTAGTTGGCTGCGCACGTGGACATCTGATTCAGACCGTGCAAGCTCAGCCAGCCCAGGCAGATCTTCGTGCCGGTCACCGACCAGTCGCACGGTCCAGCGGCGAACGTCGGGGTCGGAATGCGAAAGCCAGCGAGTGGCAAGCGTACGGTCAAACTTGCCGATCGAATGGAGCGTCCACAACGATTCCAGCGATGCGTCGTCTTCAACACGTTGGATCAGTTCGTTGGCGATCGTCGGATCCCCACGCCAACCCAATTCAAGTGACGCCCGTTGGCGAGTCCATTTGTTGGGATGCGAGAATTTCTGTAGTAGCGAAACGGTGTCGGCGCTAGACAGATCCCCGTCGCGGTAGATCGCCGTTTTCCCTTCGGGTACGATGCGGTAAACACGACCGCTCGATTTGTGCCAATCGTCCACCGGGCTGACATGACTCAGCCGCGTGTCATACCAATCGGCCATGTATACCGCACCGTCCGGCCCGACGCCTGAATAGACGGGACGAAACCAACGGTCAGGCGTCTCGATCAGATTCGGTAAATCGACTGTGCGAAACGTCGATTGATCGGGAAGCAGTTGGCTGTGCCAAACCAGATTGTGCAGCGAGTTCGGCGCAACAATCGTCTGATCAAAATCGCGGGGAAACAGCCCGCCCTCATAGATACAGAACGCTTGCGGGAACCGGCGGCCGTCGCCCTGGAACTTCATCGCGGTGAAGAACCCAAAGGCATACGGATTGGTGAGCGGGCCATGTTTGCCCCAGTTCTTTTCGCTGTAACTGCCCTGCGGAAAATAGTAGCCGCGAGTGTTACCACCGTTCGTGCCCGTGAAAACTCGGCCTTTGGAATCAATGTCCAAGCTGAACGTATTCCCGCCTCCTTCGGCATAGATTTCGAATACTTTGGTGTCGGGATGATAACGCCACACGCATTGACCCTGAAAGCGCACTCCCTTGCTGGCTTCCGAACTGACATCGCCGACCGTCGTGCTGCCGTTGCAACCGTACAGCCATCCGTCGGGGCCCCAAGTCAAACTGTTTGCGACCGAATGAGTGTCCTGCAATCCGAATCCTGACAAACGCACTTCGGGATCCGAATCCGGCACATCATCGTGGTCCTTGTCCGGATAGAACAACAAATACGGTGGATTCAGCACCCAGATGCCGCCGTGTCCGACTTGGACAGACGTGGCAATGTTCAGTCCCGTGATCACGTCTTTGTGAGTGTCGTAGACGCCGTCGCCATCGGTGTCTTCGTAAACCGAAATCGTGTCGAGTCCGCGTGTTCCGCGGGGCGGTGGCTCGGGGACGCGATCAAACACGGCGCGAAGGTGTTGATCGTACCGAACCACTTTGAGTCCCGCCGGAAACTGATACTGACGGTACTGGACTACCCACATGCGTCCTCGCGAGTCCCATGACAGGAACAGCGGTTGTGACACATCGGGCTCGGACGCCACCAGCTCGATATTCAATCCATCACGAACGCGAAACTGGTCCACGGCCAGTTCCGCCGACGTTGGCTGCGAATCATCTCGCATCACACCACGCCCTTCAAACGTGCGGATGATCTCAGCCACCTGATCGTTACCCGCAACACCAACATCCTGTGCGGTTTCCTGTGCGGTTTCCTGTGCTGTGGCAATCGGAATCCAGACTGCTATGAACGTCATCATGCAGGGCAACAGAAACCGAGACGGGTCGATGGGGCTGAATGGAGGCATCAAGAAGTTCACGGCGGGCGGGACGTAGGCAATTGGCAGTCTTCAACGGCACTGATGTTGTAGCGTCAGCCGCGCGCCCCATGCAAGAATTTGCCATCGTCAACCTTCCAAACCAAAAGAACGAATGGAGTTTCCATTGCCACCGTCTCGGCTATCATTCGGCGTACACCATTTCTACAAACGCTGTGAAAGCACACCCAAAACGAACGGCCCAATGTTTCATGCTCTGTTGATCGCTGGCCAGTTTGGGCTCGCCGCAGCAATCGTGCTGTCGGCACGATGGTGGCCGGTGCCGTGGACGGCACTCCTGATTTCGATGCCAAGCATCGTGTTCGCCGTGTGGGCATGGGGTGCGATCGGATTGCGCAAAGTCCGTGTCCAACCGAGCACTACCGATCAAACGAAGCTGATCACCAGCGGTCCCTACAGCATCGTCCGCCACCCGATGTACACGGGACTGCTGTGGTTTACGGCGGCATTGCTGGCGAGCGGTTTCGCGTGGTGGCGGCTAGGGGTATGGATCGCTTTGCTGGGTGTCTTGCTGCTGAAAACTCGCGAGGAAGAAGCAGCGATGTCCAAACGGTTCGCGGATTACGCAGGCTATCGATCTCGAGTCGGGCGTTTGCTGCCGACGTGGAAGTTTTCGAAGCATTGACGATTCAGTTCGCCGACCAAACTGCGATCACGGGTTGCGTTTGTTGGACTCGGCTTGGTGCTTTCGCATGTACGAATGGCACTCGACGCAGCGGACCGTCATCGCGACATAGCCCAGCGTTGCCCGGTGGATGTCTTTGGCGTCGGCAGCTTCGGCAACCAAGTTTGCAGCCCGTTGGAAGTCACGACTTTGATCGGCGTATTCCTGAGTCTGGATGACGCTCCAACCCGATTCAGTGCTCAACAGGTGCAGCGAACGAGCGCTCGATTTGATCTTGTCGAAATCTTCCAACGTCAAGCCTTCCAAGATCGCTTTCGACTTGTCCAGCTTCATCTGCATCAGCGGCGTAAGCTTGGTCGCCCGCGGACCATCGTCATTATTGTCGACTGGCGTTTCGCCGACGGCGAACGAAAGAGTGGTCAACACGAGCGCACAAAGTAGAAGACGTTTCATGGCAATTCCCATAGCAGTGGACAGCGGCAAGTCCGCGGATTGAAAACCACAATCACAACGAGAATGAGTGACCAGCCAAAGCCAAGCTGCCACGATTTCGGTTGTGATCCCGTGGTAACTTCCAATCCAGTGCATTCCCAGTGCCAATGAAGATCGGCGGGGAAATCAGCGAAAGAGTTTCGCTAGAATGTGCCACGACGCACAGTTGCGCGATACAGACTTGGATCGCATGTGCGAGAGAGACGGGAACCTGTCCCGGATAGCACGCATCGGTTGAAGCCTCAGTCACCTACCGAGGGCTCGGGCACCTGCCGAGGGCTCAGGCACCTTCCGAGGGCTGAGACTTCAACGTGAACGATGGCGAGTTACGCGTGAGTCGTTTCGACGACGTCACCTTTAGGCTGGCCGATGCCTTTCAACAGTTCGCCGAACCATGCGACGTTGATATCGAATGGTTTGCCACCTTTGATGCGTTCGAACTCAATCGCACGCAGTTCGTTGCCCTGGTCTTCGTCTTCGCCGATGACACCGCCATCGTGAACCAACGCACACTCAACAGCCTTCCTCGCACAACGACCAATCAAGGCAACGTCTTCGTCGTTGGCTCGCGCCGCACGACTGTAGTAGCCGCTCTTTTGAATCAGAGTCTTTTCGGCACCAAGCATGTTGGCAAACTGCTTGCCAAACCACTTGCCTGGATTCACAGCGTCAAGTTTGTAGTGACCGAAAGCATCTTTGGGCACTTCTTCGCCGCGTGACTCCATTTCTTCGACAATCGACTCCAACCCAGCGCCTTCAGAGATAAAGATGTTGACGCAGTCATGCTCTTTCATGATCACGCTCAACCGTTCCGCTT
>JBAUHR010000231.1:0-5629 GCA_049680385.1 Rubripirellula sp.
CTCATTCTGACGAATCAATTGTCCTGATTCGCTCCCCCGCCGCTGCCCAAGACGGCGACAAAGTTCAACGCACGATCTATGCATGCACGTACCGTGCCTCCATAGATCGCAATTCGTTATCCGACTGAACGCGAATGTTCCGACTTCGATTCTCTATTCGCGTACTACTTGTTGTACTGTTTGCTTCGGCACTCGCGTTCGCGTTCGTCACAATGGGAGGTAATGCGGACCGCGAACTGCATAAAGATCTCGGGCTTGCTCGACGGGAACGCCTGGACGTTATTGGCCGCTATGTTTCCGACGGTGTTTTCAACAAAACTGAATACGCGATCGTTTCTATCGCTTCTACGGACGATTTTCGGCTTGCGGCCGCCGTGCGTACGATTGCCTCCGAAGACTACTCAACATCGAAATGGGAGATCCCGCGATATTCGATCCGGGAGCCCGACGGTACAATTCGCAACGGACTGGAGCAAACGTTTAGATCACCGCCTACGGCACACGATATGCGTATTTTTACGAACTGGGTCTGGCTAAAGTGCGGACTCAAATCGGCTCCAATTCAAAACGGCGGATAACCAGCCAATGCACCGGAGTGGCGGTGGCACGGTTTCTCGCAATGGTTGACATTTTCGCCGCCACCCGGTGATTGGTAACGTTCGCCTTTTCTAAGTTGGCGGAAACAAGACCATCGGTGTGGCTAAATGGCTGCGGCTGTTGATGCTTTATCGGCGGGAGCGGTAGTTCGAGCCGCTTTGTGCTAACCATTCGTAGCTGAGTTTGTTGGCGGCCGGGAAAAGACTGAACAAGCCAGCGTTTTCACTGCGATCACTGTCTCTTGGTGGGTGCAAAAGCAGGGAAATCTTTGGTCGCGAGAAAAGAACTTTGCGAACGATGCATCTGCTGCGTCGAATGTCGTCCTGCTGCCCATCGCGGGTTCTGGTCCTGGTGCGAAATAGATGTGGCACTCACCGAACAATCTTCGCATCGTAAATGTGCCGTCGATAACCGCACGAACTATTCAAGATGCTTTCGCTGCAAACATTGGCGTGACCGCACGCTAAAGAATCGTTGTTGGCGGGTGCATCTGGGATCCGCTATACTGCAGGCTCAATCGGTGAGAGCAAAGAAGGCGAACCAAGGAATGAACGAAAGTCGCGTTGGCCAGTCCACTTTGCTAAAATGTCAACTCACGCGACTTCGTTATTCCCAACGTTATCCGACTGAACGGGCGGTGATCCACCCAGTGAACGATAAGGAATGTCAAACGTTGAGCGAATACTGCTTTGAAACGGTCCATGAGATCGACGTTCAATCCGTCTACATAAACGCTACGCCGAGGACTGCCATCGTCGGAATACTCTATGATCGGGTCGTGTCTTCCATGACGTTTGACAACCCGTCACCACTTTCGTCAGTTGCCGGGCTTTTCGAGTACCCAGATCGGATTCGCATTGTGGATCGCAACTTCCACGGATCGCAGTTGGAATTCGGCCGGTACGATGTTCAGCTGTGGGACGAAGACCATCCGTACGCATCTTTCGACTGTGATAGATACAGCACTGGAGGGGCTCTCACCGGCGCTGAAGCGTCCTCGTAAGCCCCACAACCGCGGATAACCACGACGTGCACGTGCGGACTGGAAATGGTTTGAAGACTAGCGGGTGTGAATCCCGTCTGAGTAGCTGTTAGCCACAGGCTCAGTATCGAGTTTTGCAGCGTTGGTATAAGACGTTTCACGTTGAAGTCCAACGTTGAAGCGTAAACAGAAAGGTAGTGAGGGTGAAAGGTACTGACTGGCTGTCAGGCCCTGAACGAGATTGAGCTCCGAAAACATGGTTTCCTGTCGGATACTGCCCACGGTCTGTGCACGCCTGAAGGCCACGCTCAACGACGCGTCAATGGCGAGTGTTGTTGAGAGTCCCGGAGTCGAAGATCCACTCGCGCTACACACCAAGTCTTCAAGGCAACCAGTGAGACCCAGAGAGTTCTTGATACGATCATGACTTCCAATCACGACGAATCGAGTATGCCTGCGAAGCCGAAGAAGCAACAACGGCAAACGACCCTTCGCCTGTGTTTTCTGATGAAGGGGCGGATGACTGTAAAGTACCATTGACGCCGGGTAATGCCGGAAGAGGGAAGGCGGTCAGGCCGACACGCGTATCGAGTCAAACATCGACCACACTCAGCGGTGGCATATCGGTGAACGAGCGACTCGATCGCATCACCACGAGAGCGGAAGGCGACGCAGTCGTTACCTTCAATAATGTGTTTTCATTGTTGAACAACGAACTGCTGTTCTACGCCTTCCGAAAACTCAAGCGAGGCAAGGCACCGGGTGTCGATCATGTCACGGTGGACGACTACGAAGTCAACCTGCAAGAGAACTTGCGGAACCTCGAAGACCGTCTTCATCGCGGCAGCTATCGGCCTCAGCCAAGTCTACGACGAGAGATCCCCAAGGGCGAAGGTAAAACTCGTGCCTTAGGAATCGCCTCTAAAGATCCTTGGCAGTTTGGCCATCGAAAAGATCAATCGTGAACTCTCATTCTTGGCCTTGACTGCGAATCCGTGACCGGCCATGATCAAAGGCAGACAGACTGTCTGGCGTGGGTCGTGGAAGCGATTGCTGGCGTGCACGCCGACTATTTTTTGGGAAGGTGAAGAGTGGAAAGTTTGACGACGGCGGAGATGGTGTTGTTGCGGCAGCTTTGGCTGTGCGAAGCGGCGACGGTTCGCGAATTGTCGGAAGCGATCTATGGCAATAGCACCGATTCCAAGACTGCGGCGGTGTTGAAGTTGCTGCAGCGGATGATGGCCAAGGGCTACGTCGATTGCCGCCGCGAACAGCGACCGCACGGCTACCTGGCGGCGATGAGCGAGCAAGCGTACCTGCAGCGCCAATTGCAAGACTTGGCGGATCAACATTGCGACGGAAAACTCGCGCCGCTGGCCACGACACTCGTGCAAACGAAAGGTTTCAACCAACGTCAACGTCGGCAATTGCGAGAATTGATCGATCGCCTGTGGCCTGACGAAAGCGAGGGTACGAGCCATGGTTGAATCGCTACTTGCCATCATTGGCTCGAACGCCATTGTTGCTGCCGCGATCGGCTCGGTCGCTTGGCTGGGCAGTCGTTTTTATCAGCGGCCCTCGCTCTGGCACGCTGTTTGGGTGCTGGCAATGATGAAGCTGTTCCTGCCACCGATCTGGTCGATCGCGATTGGGATTTCGAGTGAACCAGTGCCGGTGGTTGGGCAGCGAGTTGTGTCCAGCGGCGCTGAGCCCGTTCAATCATCGACAGTTGCTGAAGTCGTGTCGGGAACCGTCAAGACGGAGCCTCTCGTTTCAGAAGTCGCTGTGACAGAAATGGGATCGAGCGTGAGCCGAGGGAATGTTGAGTGGGGTGTGGTGGCGCTGAGCCTGTGGTGTACTGGGGCGCTGATCGCGTTGACAGTTTCCAGCTATCGTATCGCCCGCTTTCACGCTTTGGTGCGGCGAGGTAGACCAGCGGACGACGCGACGACGGCGCTTGCACATTCGCTGCACGCGAGTTTGCGGAGTTCACGCTCGCCGCGAGTGCGGATGGTTGATGACGTTGTGCCGCCGCTGTTGTGGCCGCTGGGCGCGACGCCGACGATCGTGTTGCCGCAGTCGTGGTGGCTGGCGACGACGGAGCCCGAGCGACGGGCGGTGCTGATGCACGAACTGGTTCACGCGCGCCGCGGCGATGCCTGGGTGCGGTTGCTGCAGTGGCTGGCCAGCATCGTGTTCTGGTGGCATCCGCTGGTGTGGATCGCCCGCCGCGAGCTGCACGTACTCGAAGAGCAATGTTGTGACGCTGAGGTGCTCGATCGGTTGCCGGGAGTGGGCCGAGCCTACGCCACGGCGCTGATTTCTGCGTCGGAGTGGCTGGACCGTACTACCGAGACGGCCTGGTCACGACTGAGTCCCTCGCCGCTGGCGATCCCTATGTCCGATTCCTCACAGTTTGAGTCCTTTCACCGGAGAATCCAAATGTTACCGACGTTGAAGTATCGTCCTTGGACTGCGAAGTCCTTCATCGTGCTACTTTTGGCTACCGCTGTGCCGCTGGCCACGGGGCTCAAAGCTGGCGGTCAACCACCGGCTGCACCGGAGCAAGCAACGGCCGCCAACAAGGCACAGGTCGCCACGGTGTCAGGTCTCGCTACGGATATCGAAGGCAAACCGCTAGCGGATGCCAAGGTACGCCTCGTAATACCGGCGGCCGACTTGCGACAACTTGAAATGACGAGCGAGTACCGAGAAGTTTGGGGAACGACGGACGCGAGCGGCAAGTACACGATCGATATTCCCGGTGTTGACGAGGAGATCACCGCCACGATCGACGTTCTGCATCGTGGGCATCGGCGTGTGCCCGGTGCGATCATGGGCGGCGACGGTGACGAGAGCGACGTGACGTTAACACCTGGCGGGCAGGCTAAATTTGATGCAAAGCTACCAGAGCGAGCGTACTTTGCCGGTCGAGTCGTCGATGAAGCTGGCGAACCGATCGAAGGTGTTCATGTCTTCGGTCGACTTTATGCAAACGATGCTGGCTATTCCGTGGAATCGACTTGGACGAACGCTGACGGCGAGTTCGCGTTGTATTGTTATGACGAGTCATGGCTGAAGGACTCTGCGAAGTGGAAAAATCCTACCGCTGCGATTGATTTTCAGAATGACGACTATGTCTACAACTCAGTCGAAAAGCTGGAAGCGATCGCACCGACCAGCCGCGACCAGATAAAGGTGGTATTACAGAAGGGATTTTCGATCGCTGGCCGGGTGCTGAATGCCGACAAGTCACCGGCGAGCGGCGTTGCCATCTCGATGCTACAGCGGCCTTACCAGCGTAAGGGTGTCGTTACCGATGCCGATGGCAAGTTTCGGTTCGATGGCGTCGCCGGCGGTTCGACGCAGTGGCGCGTCGTTGACGTCAAGGGCAACAGCAAGTGGATACAAACGACCGACGTCAATGAGAACAACTTGGAGATGACGGTGATGCTCGAAAAGTTTGAATCGCCGATCACGTCGACCTATCAAGTATTGGGCATGACGATGGCCGATGTGACTGATGCGATGAAGGAAGCCTATGACGATCGATCTGAAGGAGCCATTGTTACGGACCCAGGCAAGCGATCGGAAGGATTTGAAATTGGCGACTTGCGAGCCGGTGATGTGTTTTGGATGGTAGGGATGGAAAGAGTCGACAATTTCCGAGCGATGGTGAGCCAATTGATCATGGAAGCGAAGTCGCCGACCAGACCTCCGGGACCGGGAGTGAATCCGTCCGCGTATCCAGGCGAGAACGGAGACATGAAAGTGCGTGTCGTCTACTCCTACCACGACGATCGCGGCAACGGTACTAACACTCAGTACATGAAGTTGACGCCGGCCGATGTCAGCGAATTGGAGCAGGTGCTCGAGAAGTTGCCGTAGCGGAAATCGCAGAGATTTTCACCAGCGTTGGGTGGCACTTACCGATGCAGGCGGTATGGTAGCCTGCCTCCTGCAAGAACTTCGGCAAGCTCGTGCGATTCGGGTCCATCAGCGCAGGTGAGTTAACCGCCGTCAGAACACCGCTCTTCAATCGGCTTCGCC
>JBAUHR010000232.1:0-6664 GCA_049680385.1 Rubripirellula sp.
CTCGGTGAAGATTTCACTGTTCTCACCGTGTTGCCTTCGACCGGAACGATCGACGACGGACGCATGTTCGCTCACTTGCACAGCGTCCAAGACTTGTCGGGTGCAGGGCCGGTGGTAAACGTCATCGAAATCATGGCGTGCTGTGAAGATGCCGCTGGCGGTTTGATCACGAACCTTTCCGCTGAACTTCCCGAAACGCGAATCGTCACGATCGCACAAGTTGTTCAAACACAAATAGCCGTTAATGGATTGATGTCGCGTTTGTCATGGGTCTTTCTGTCGATCCTGCTGTTGGTCGGTGGAGCGAGCATCGCCAGTGTGATGTATGCCAACGTGACCGAGCGTCGCAAAGAAATCGGAACGCTGATGGCAATCGGAGCCAGTCGCAACTTTGTAACAAAGATGTTTCTTGGCAAAGCCGCAATCTTGGGACTCGCCGGTGGTGCAGCGGGTTTCATTGTCGGCACGATTGTCGCCGCAGTACTGGGGCCACAGTTGCTGGGTATTCATGTACGCCCGATGCCGATACTGCTGGGCGTGGGAATGGCCACAGCAACGATCGTCGCGGTCCTCGCCAGCCTTCTGCCCGCCCGCCGAGCCGCTGGTCTCGATCCGTGCCTTGTCTTCAACGACGCCTGATCGCTGCGTCGCGTGATCGAAAGGTCGTGCTCCATTATCAAAAACCACATTTCAAATCGAACCAAAACATGTATCAACTCAGTTCCGTTACCCAGACCTACGAACGTCGAGGCCAGATCGTTACGGCACTCGACAACGCCGACCTCACGATTCCCGACAACGACTTCATCGCAATCGTCGGCCCCAGCGGGAGTGGCAAGACCACGCTGCTGTCTGTCCTCGGTGGAATGCTTGCACCGTCAACCGGCGACGTGATGCTCGATGGCGAATCGTTGTATGACCTGTCGGTGGAAGAACGCACGGCGTTGCGAGGCCGAAAGATCGGATTCGTCTTTCAGTCGTTCAACTTGATCTCGTGGCTGACCGCTCGCGAAAACGTGCAAATCCCACTGATGTTGTCCGGCAAAACGGCCAAGCAACAAGAAGATCGTGCGATGGAGATGCTCGACCGCGTCGGCTTGTCCGATCGAACCGATCACCGTCCGTCGGAAATGAGCCAAGGACAGCAACAACGAGTCGCGTTGGCAAGGACGCTCGCCAACGATCCGCAAATCATCCTGGCCGATGAACCGACCGGAAACCTCGATTCAGAAACCCGCCAGCAGGTGATGAATTACCTGAATGAATTTCACCAAGACGGGCGAACGATCGTCATGGTCACCCACGACGCCGACACCGCCGCGTTTGCGCACCGCACCATTCGCTTAGTCGCCGGAGTCACAAACGAGGTCTCAATTGCGAAAGCTGCCTAACACAAAGATGGAGAGGTGGTTTCCCGGACTCCGCACTCCCAATATGAAAACTGACGGCTGCCATTCAGCCGTCGGCTAGGTTCCCGGACCGCGTCACTCACCAGCCGACGCGCCGGGAGCCGTTTTTCGCCTTCCAACCCCAAAATAGACTTTCCTATGGCACTCATTGAAGAATTTGAACGCACGGGATCGTGGCTGTTCCGCTGGCGCAGCTATTTACCCTTCGTGTTCTTACCGTTGATCGTGACCGCGGTGCTGCGATATCCCGTGATTGAATTGCATCCCAATTTGCATTTCGTCTGGAGCATCATCAGTCTCGGCGTTTCGCTAGTAGGATTAGCGGTTCGATGTCACGCGGTCGGACACGCCGCTGACGGAACATCGGGTCGCAACACGAAAACGCTAGTTGCCGAAACGCTCAACACCTCCGGCTTCTACTCGGTCGTCCGGCATCCACTTTACCTCGGCAACTTCTTGATTGCCTTGGGCATCGTGTTGCACTCCGCTGCTCCCTGGTTGGTCGTGGTCTACCTGATGGCATTCACGTTGTATTACGAACGCATCATGTTCACCGAGGAAGCGTTCTTGCGAAAGAAGTTTGGCCGTGTGTTCACCGATTGGTCCAATCGCACGCCCGCGTTCGTACCAAAACTTCGGCAATGGAAGTCGGCCGAACTGCCGTTGGACATCCCCAAAGTCATTCGAGCCGAATCTGCTGCCGTCGCGGTCATCGCATTAACTTTCCCAGCATTGGAATTGGCGATGCACGAAGCTCAGCAAGGCAACGTCGCCATCGAGAAATCGTGGTACATCCTGCTCGGCAGCGGTATTCTTCTCTACATCATCGCTCGGGTCATGAAACGGCAACTCCGACGCTGGCTCAAGTACGAGCGAATCTTGTACGAGGCTGCAAAGTGAGTTCGCACAGCTCCAAGCACCCTCCTGCGAATCCTGAACCACTCTGCGCTAGAGTCGAACGCATCATCGGGCGATTCGGCTTTGAAGGAGTGCAAGTTTCCAGCGATCAGTCCTGGCACGTCACTCTCACCGGCACAGTCGATGAAGTCAACGACCGCGCGTTAGTCGTCGCGATCGCCCGAACCACACCGGGTGTCACTGTGGTCCGCAGTGAAATCACCTTAACCAAGCAGAACTAGACGGATTCACCTCTCGAACGGAAACATCTCCCATGAAGTTTGATTGCAGAGCCATTGTTTGCGGTTTGTTTGCGTCGATGATCGCGACGATCGCCATTTCGGCGGAACCAGTTTCAATCGAATCCCACGCGGACGTTGCATCGGCGAACGATCTGTCGAACCTTGTTCGCAAGGTTGCGGACCAAGTCTCACCCGGAATCGTCACTGTCTACGCTTTGCGTGGGCCAAGGATGACACTTCCTATGCGGTTGCGTGAACAAGCGATTCACGGTCATCAATCTGCGCCATCCACATATCGGCCAACCACATCGTCGCCAATCGACTCTCCCGATGACCAGGGTTCGGGAGTCGTCATCGACCGTGACGGCTGGGTGCTCACTTGCAGCCACGTCGTTGAAAATGCCAACGCGGTATTTGTGCGAACGGCGGACGGGCAAAAGTTCCATGCCAGCGAAGTCGTTTGCGATCCTGTCTCCGACTTGGCGATCATCAAACTCAAAGACGCTGCCGACCTGCAAGAAGTTAAATTGGCGGACTCCGACAGCCTGGGTGTTGGCGATTGGGTCATATCGCTTGCTTCTCCCTATGATCTTCAACGTTCTGTCAGTGCAGGGATCATCAGTTCGACGCAGCGATGGGTTCCGGCTTCACCCTATCCGTTGATTCAGAATGACGCCTGCACCAATCCCGGCAGTTCCGGCGGAGCGTTGCTGAACCTGCACGGCGAAGTCGTTGGAATCATCGAAGGAGCCGTCACGACGACTGGCGAGTTTCAAGGCATCGGATTAGCAACGCCCATCAATGTTGTTAAAGATGTCACTGAGCAACTTCGCATGAACGGCTACGTCGAGCGATGTCGTTTTGGTTTTGAAACCCAACCGCTGACTCCCGACATGGCCAAGCTGTTGGAGCCATCGCTTCCGGCTGGTCTGTATGTGAAGGCAGTCATGCCACGATCGCCAGCCAGCCTCGCGGGTTTGCTTGAGGGTGATGTGATTACCGAGTTTGACGGCAAAGTTGTAACGCAATCGTTTGACCCGGACTCAATCAACGCGAACGCGGCAACAGTCAAGTCACATGCGATGAAAGTGCTTCGCGACCACGAGGTCATTGATTTACAGATTTTGCTGAAGCACACATCGCACTCTAGCGCAACACCGACAATTCCCCAGACGCCACCAACGGATTCGTTCGAGCACTACGATTCGCTCAATGGCCTGGGACTTGCGACGTTAACTCCGTCGATGATTCGTGAGCTTGACCTTCCACCGGATGCACATGGCCCGTTGATTACGCATGTTTCTTACGATAGTGAAGCGTATCGCGAGGGCATAGCGGCTGGCATGGTAATTGCTCGCATCAACAATCAGCGAATTGTAAACATAGGCCAGTATGTGGAGATCATTAAAGAGCTGAAGCCTGGTAAGCCATTGCTCTTTCTGTTGCAGTCCGACCAAGGCTCGCATTTGGTGATGCTGGAAACGCATCGGCGAGAAGGCAATGACTAACCCAAGCGAGATCGACCTACTATGAGAAAAGAAAAGATTGAACTCAACCTGGTTCTTCCGACGGTCAAAGATGCGGACGATTCGTGCATCAGGCGGCTGGCGGAGTTGCTGCAAAGCAAAGTTGGAATCGACGCGGCACATTCAATCAAGCCGAGTGACGAAAGCCCAGGGCAAATCTGCGTTCACTACGACCCGAGCGTGGTCTCGACGGGCGAGGTTCGCGAATTGGTACGTCGAGCTGGGGCAGAGCTTGACCAGCGCTACGGGCATTGGCATAAGCGAGTTGGGCCGATGCACGCAGGCAGAGCATCCGCGATTGAATCGCGTTTGGCTCGAATCGACGGTGTCATCGAATCAGTCGTCTCTCCGGACGGAGCCGTTCGAGTCGAGTTCGATCGTCAAACAACCGACGCTTCGTCGATCGCAAGGGCTTTGGATGATTGGTCATCGTCTGACCTGAAAGAACACGACGAGCATGAAGGCCATCGGCACGACGATGAAGGTCACGACCATGCCGGTCATGACCACACGCACGTCGGCATCTTCGGACCGAAGTCGGAGCTGATCTTTGCGGTCCTTTGCGGCGTGTTTCTATTGGTCGGTTGGCTGATCGAAACCTTCGCAGAACTGAACGAGTGGATTCCGCTGGGGTGCTACATCGCCGCCTACCTCTTCGGTGGCTACTACACCGTCATCGAAGCGATCGAGAAAATCCGAGCCGGCAAGTTTGAGATCGACTTCCTGATGATTGTTGCTGCCGCCGGTGCCGCTTCGCTGGGAGCGTGGGCCGAAGGTGCGTTGCTGTTGTTCCTGTTCAGCATCGGCCACGCCTTGGAAGGCTACGCAATGGGGCGAGCCAAACGTGCCATCGAAGCCTTGTCCGAACTGGCACCGAAGACAGCACGAGTCCAACGCGAGGGCAACGAATCAGAAATCTCAGTCGAAGACCTGGTCGTGGGCGACATCGTCATCATCAAACCCGACGAGAGAGTCCCGGCAGACGGCTTCGTGATCGGGGGCGAGTCCAGCATCAACCAAGCACCGATCACAGGCGAAAGCGTGCCTGTCGACAAACGCCCCGTGGAGGACGTTGCCGCTGCCGCATCCGATCCCGAGTCGCTTCCGCCAGAGCATCGTGCATTCGCCGGAACGATCAACCAATCGGGATCGCTTGAAATCCAAGTCACCAAGCTCGCATCCGAAAACACACTGGCCCGTGTCGTCACGATGGTCAGCGAAGCAGAAACGCGGGTGTCGCCAACGCAGAAGTTCACCAAGAAGTTCGAGCGATACTTTGTCCCGTCAGTCATTGCCGGTGTCGTACTGTTGATGTTCGCACCGCTCGTCATCGAAGAAACCTTCAGCGAATCGTTTTACCGAGCGATGGCGGTTCTGGTCGCCGCCAGTCCCTGTGCGTTGGCGATCGCAACGCCCAGTGCGGTACTCAGCGGCGTCGCCCGAGCGGCACGCGGCGGTATCCTCGTCAAAGGTGGCGGACCACTAGAAAGCCTCGGCAGTCTCGACGCAATCGCGTTTGACAAAACCGGAACGCTCACCGAGGGCGAACCCAAAGTCACCGACGTTCGCACGGCTGACGATGTCGATGAGACTGAACTGCTACGAACCGCGATCGCAGTAGAAGACCTCAGCAAACATCCGCTTGCCAAAGCCGTGGTCCGCGACGGATCAAAAAGACTGGATGACGGTCTTAAGATTCCGGATGCTACTGATTTGCAGAGCATCACCGGGCGCGGCATTCAAGCGACGGTCGAAGGAGACATCGTCCATATTGGCAAAGACGACTTGTTCGTCGAAGTCGATGGACCACCGCTGCCAGATAGCGTTCGAGAGATTGTCGAATCGCTAGAAGAGAATGGACGCACAACGATGATCGTCCGGCGCGGCGATCGTTACCTCGGCGTCATCGGTTTGATGGACACACCGCGTGAGGCTGCCAAACGAACGATTTCGCGGCTTCGCGAACTCGGCATCGAACGAATGATTATGATTTCCGGCGACAATCAGAAGGTTGCTGATGCGGTCGCGAAAGAAGTCGGCCTCGATGAAGCCCGCGGCGACTTGATGCCCGACGATAAGGTCAACGAAATCAAAAAGCTGCAAAGCGAAGGTGGCGTCGCGATGGTCGGCGACGGAGTTAACGATGCACCCGCGATGGCATCCGCCTCCGTCGGCATCGCGATGGGAGCCGCCGGCAGCGATGTCGCCCTCGAAACCGCCGACGTCGCACTGATGGCCGATAACCTCGACCACTTGCCGCTGGCGATCGGACTCAGCCGCGCAACCCGCCGCATCATTCGTCAAAACCTCTGGATGAGCCTCGGCATGGTCGCGTTCCTCGTCCCCGCCACGATCCTCGGTCTCAACATTGGCCCCGCAGTTGCATTGCACGAAGGCAGTACGCTCGTCGTCGTCTTCAACGCATTGCGACTATTGGCTTACAAACAATAGAGGTCATTCGCGAGTCAATGTTTCAATGCCAATGCATTCGTTTCTTCGTCTTCCAGGTCCGCAATCAGTCGTTTCATCTCCGCAATTTCCTTCTTTTGCGTTTCGATGATTTGGTCGGCCAGTTCACGCACTCGAGGGT
>JBAUHR010000233.1:0-6265 GCA_049680385.1 Rubripirellula sp.
GATGGCATCCAAGGCACCGAAGCAGAAGCGGGGACAGTCCCCGCCGAAGTTTCGATCCGTCAAACCCGGAACCAAGGTTCACGCCGGCGACCGCGACGACATCGGGGAAGTTGTGACCGATCACCCCAACAGCTGCACGGTGCGGTTCGCCCGTCCCGAGGGCGATACGGCAACCAAGACGATGGCGAAGTCGCAGTTGCGGACGATGAACGGCAAGGCTCTGCAACCAGTCGCTGCTGACCCGAAGCCCGAGCCGTTCCCGGTGGACCTTTTGCCCAGCGTGGTGCGGAACTACGTTGTGGAGGGCGCTGAGTCGTGTTACGCCGACCCGAGCATTGTTGCGTTGCCCATCCTGGTCACGCTCGCTGCGTGCATCGGCACCACTCGCAAGATCGCACCTAAACGAGCCTGGACGGCGCCCGCGATCCTCTGGGGTGCAGTGGTGGCAAGATCGGGAAGCGTAAAATCGTCGGGATACGACTTGTGCTTGGCGTTGCTTTCCGGCGACGAGGACAGAAACGCCGCCGAACAAGAGGAAGCGGAAAAGCTTTTCAAGATTGCCGAAGCGGAGCATCGCAAAGCGATGAGCACATGGACTCGCAGCAAATGCGACGCACCACCACCGGACGCACCGGAAACGCCCGTCGGTCATCGTTTCGTTGTCGACGACCAAACGCTCGAAAGCCTGGTTCCGTTGATGAAGGAAAACCCGAGAGGGCTGTATCAGCTAACCGATGAACTGCGCGGGTTCTTCGATGGCATGGGTGCCTATTCGGCAAATGGAAGCGGTGGCAAAGACGAAGCCCGCTGGTTGGCTGTTTTTGATGGCCGCCCTTTCAATGTCGATCGCAAGCAGAACCGCGAACGGTACTACATTCGGCAGACCGCCGTTTCGGTTGCCGGCACCATTCAACCGGGCGTGCTCGCTGGCGTGTTCTCGCCTGATCGTGTCACAAGTGGGATGCTTGCCCGGCTGCTGTTGGTCGCGCCCGCGAAGAGGGCGAAACAATGGACCGAGGGTGAATTGAGCGAAACGACGCGGTTGGCGATGCTGCGTGTCATCGACCGGCTGAAAGAACTGGACCATGAAATTGCCGACGGGTTCGCCAAGCCGATCGTTTTGCCACTGACCGAGGAAGCGAAACAACGGTTCATTCCGTTCGTAAATTCACATGGTATTGAAACGATGGAACACTGCGACGCACTGGCAGCTGCGTGGTCAAAGTTGGAAGGGTACGCTCTGCGGTTTGCCCTGGTCGACCACCTGACCCGTTGGGCTGCTGGCGATCAAAGTTGTGATCCCGACGGCTGCGTGGGCATCAAGAGCATCGAGGCGGGAATTGAGTTGTCCCGATGGTTCGCCAACGAAGCCGAACGAGTTTACGCTGTAATCGGTGTCACGACCGAGGAACGCGAAGACGGAAAGGATCGTGATGCTGATCGGCTCGCCGAGTGGCTCGCATTCCGAGGCGGATCGGCGACGGAACGAGAGATCAGTCGCGGCCCGCGACGATACCGTAGTCGCGACAACGAACATCACATCGAGGCGGACTGCATCGCGTTGATTAGTGCGGGGCATGCCAAGTGGGACGTGTCACGAAAGACTCGTCGCATTGTTCTGATTGATCCCGGTGACAGTGGCGACGGTGACACTTCTTACGAAAACACGGACGAACCACCGGAAGTGTCGCCAAACGACGCGGCAAGTGTCGCCAACGATCCGGCGACACCTGCGGAGCCAGTCGGCGACACTTCAGCCAAAAACACCGGCAAAAAATCACAAGTGTCACCGTCGCCAGTGTCGCCACCTGCAGGCGAGGGTGAAAGGGCGACGGTGAAATTGTGAACCCTGAAATCTTGCTCGCAAATCTTTCAGCCCTTGGTGTTTTCGGCTCCTTGGCCAGGGACTCGATCGAACTGGACGCCCCTGCTGGCGTCCTAGCCGACGACATGGTGGTTCTGTGAGATTACAAGTCGGACGGATTGCGAACGCTGCGGAGCCGATGCCGGCCCCACAACGACCCCGACAACTGCACCGACATGCCGGATGATCGCCGGCCGAGCTTGATGCGTTCAACGTGCAAGCTTTGCGGATGTTTTGTTGGATACCGAAATGCGAAACGCTACACTGGCAAACGCAACGGCTAGGCTGATCCCCGAAAACCGGACTTCATCATCCGGCCCGCCGTTGCTCTTTTTCCTTTGATGAAATTCGTGGAGATGAACACGATGGCAAGTTTCCGGAAAGAAGTTGACCGAGGACGCACTGGCTTTCGAATTCAGTTCAGACTTGAAGGTCGACGATCATCGCTGTGGTTGAGCGATCCGAACGAGCACCGCGCTCAAACGACCGCTAAACACATCGAGGAACTCATCCACGCCCACAAAGCAGGCGAGCGCCCAGAACCAGAAACCGTTCGCTGGGCAAAGAAACTTGAAGGCAAACTATTCGACAAACTGGCCAAGTTAGGGCTAGTCGAGCCGAAACGGGGTAGGGCAACGGGGGAAGAAGGACGTTTACTTGGCCCGTTTTGTGACTCGTATATCAGGAGTCGATCCGACCTGGCATCGGGAACGATCGACAATTACGGGCATGCTAAACGACTCTTGGTTGAAAAATTTGGCGAGAGCGCATTAATCGGGTCAATCACAGAGGCAGACGCCGAACGCTGGCGGCGCTGGCTTTTGGCTCGCCCCGTGAAATGGGACGAGACGGGAAAAGTGATAAAGACGATGGCTGAAGCCACCGTGTCAAAACACATTAAACGTTCTAAGACGATGTTCGCGGAAGCGGTGAAGGATAGGTTGCTCGACGAAAACCCTTTTGCAAAACTTCGAACGGGCTGCGAGGTCAACCGTGACCGAGACCACTTCATCGATCGAAAATCCGCCTTCCAGGTCCTTCTCGGGTGCCCAGATCACGTTTGGCAATTGATCTTTGCTTTCGCACGCTTCGGAGGCCTGCGCCGATGCGAGGTACTGGCGATGAAGTGGTCGGACATCTTGTGGGACCGGGACCAAATACGAATCGACTCACCAAAAACAGGCCTTCGTTTCTGTCCGATTTTTCCAGAGCTGAAACCATTCTTAGATTCAGCATTCGACAACGCACCTGACGGAACCGTCCGCTGTGTCAATCGATACCACCAACTGGCAAACCTCGGGACCCAGCTAAATAGAATCATCGAGGGATCTGGTGTCGTGCCATGGCCGAAAACTTTCCAAAACCTACGGGCGACACGGCGCACCGAGCTGCAAGAACATTTCCAGGACCATGTGATCAACTCCTGGCTTGGGCATTCCGGAAAGACTGCTGAGAAGCACTACCTGCAAGTAACGCCAGACCACTGGATCGCTGGAACGGGCAAACTCACTGGCGAACAAATCAACCTCGATGAGGCGGACAGCAATTGCGGCGGTGTCCCTGGCGGTGACATCTGCACGAATCCCGAGTCATCAGGAACAATCTTGCCAACAGAAAACGCCGTGAGTACGGCATGTGATGACTCGGGACTACTGAATCTCGAGCTCTTAGCTACCCCACTAGGACTTGAACCTAGAATGTCTGAACCAAAATCAGATGTGTTGCCAATTACACCATGGGGTAGTGCTGGGTTGTCTGGGCGAAGTTTAGCATGACTTTCGCTGACGCCAAAGAGGACATTTGCATGGAATCTTTGGTTCGGTTGTTTTCGGCTTAATTTGGCGCCGACTTGAGCGGTTGGTGGGGTTCTTTTCGCTATTTTTGCGTCTGGATGGCGAAGGCTAGCCGCTGCAACTCGCTGGCTAGGTCCACATTGACGACGGCAACCTTGGGTGGCAGCTTCAATGTGGCTGGGGCAAAGTTCAGAATTCCGTTGATTTTGCATCCCACTAGCCGGTCGGCGATGTCGGCGGCAAATTCCGCCGGAACGGCTAGGATCGCTAGCTCGGCGGGCTCGGCGGCTAGGAAAGTTTCGATCGACGCAGCATCGAGCACTTGGACGCCTGCGATCGTGGAGCCGATTCGATTGGATGAGTTGTCGAAGGCGGCACTGAGTTGGAACCCGAGTCGTTCGAAGCCACGATACCGCAGCAACGCATCGCCCAACGAACCGACACCAACCAGCACTACTTTCCACTGCATCCCCGATCCCAGCACGTCGCCAATCCGCTCGATCAAACGGGCAATGTCATAGCCGACGCCGCGTTGGCCGATCGTGCCAAGTGCGCTGAGGTCGCGACGGACGACGGCCGGTGAAACGTTGACCAACTTGCCGAGCTGTTGACTGTTGACACCCTCCTGCTGGCTTTCGAGCAGCCGATGCAGTTCGCGGTAATACAGACTTAGCCGACCGACCGCAGGTTGCGGCAGGTCGATCGGCTTATCATCACTCGGCGTTGATCGTTCGGGCACGTTAACTCATTGGCTATTCGGACTTTGCAACGTCAGACTTGGCGGCTGCCTCATCAAACCGATAAATGCATTCGCCGCGCGAACTGTTGGTCAAAATGTAGACCTCGCCCGCTTCGTCTTGTCCAAACGCCAACACGGCAACGCTGTCAGGGATGGCTTGTTCGTTGCGAGTTGCCAGTCCCGTTTCGGCAGAACGTGTCAACGCCCAGACTCGGCCCGTCACATAGTCGGCGTACAGATACTTGCCACTGATTTGCGGCAACCGATCGCTGCGACAAACGCGACCGCCGGTGATCGACTTGCCGATTTGGTGGTCGTATTCCCACACGGGTTCGAGGGCTGGCGCGTCCGCATCATCAGCCGCCGTATTGCCAAACGCGTGCGAACCTTCACGAGTGCTCCAGCCATAGTTGCCACCTTTTTTGACGACCAGGACTTCTTCCCACAGCTCTTGGCCAACGTCACCCGCCCATAGATCGCCAGTCTTGGAATCAAATGCAATTCGCCAAGGATTGCGGACTCCATAAGCGAAAATTTCTTCGGCAGCATTCTTGTCGCCAACGAAAGGGTTGTCGGCTGGAACACCATAGTTCTTTCCAGCGGCGGGATGGTCGACATCAATTCGCAGGATTTTCCCCAGCAGGACGGCAAGGTTCTGACCGTTTCCGTGCGGATCATTGCGATCGCCGCCGTCGCCCAAAGCGATATACAGGAACCCGTCAGGGCCGAATTCCATGCTGCCGCCATTGTGATTGAGGTATGGCTGGTCAATTTCCATGACCACCAGTTCTGAACTTGGGTCGGCGGCCAGCGAACCGTCGCGTGGAATCGTGAAACGCGATAGCACCGACTTCGTTTCGGTAGGGTGCGTGTAGTAGACATAGAAGTAGCCGTTGGACTTGAAATCCGGGTGCATCGCTAGACCGAGCAGGCCTTCTTCGTTGGCACCTTTGCTTTTCCAGTCTTTGACTTTGCCGCGAAGGTCGAGCACCATTTTCGATTCAGAAACATCCGCACGGTTTTCGAACGACCAGATCGCACCATATTGCGACGCGGCATAGAGCCGATTGCTGGCGTCTTTCGCGTAAGTCAGTTCCATCAAACGCAGATCGCGAATCTTACCGGCGTCATCAACGGCTTCCCACTCGTCCCACTGCAAAATTGGAAATGCCAAGTTGCTGGTCAGGTTAAGGGTGCCATCAATCGGCTGAGGCACCGAGCCGTCTTCGGCAATTTCACGCAGCTTGATGTTGCGGTAGGCAACTTCGTCACCGTGATCTTGCAAGCAGAGGTGGCCTTCGCCGAGCGTCCCGAAATTTGGCAGCGACGCAAACTTGGACTTCGCGATTCGTTCTTTCCAATCAGGCTTGGTCATGTCGAACCGAAAGTAGCGAACTCCGTTCATGCAAACTTCGCAGTCTTTCTTGGCAATTCGAATGTAGAGTTGATTCCACTGGCCGGCCGGCCGTGTCGAGTCGGTGACCGATTTATCGGGCGACCAATTCGGAGCCACGGGTTTGTAAAGTTGGTAAAGCCAGCCGGCTTTCTGTGGGTCATGCCCATCGACGTTGTCTTGGACCTGAACTTCCGGACCAGTGTTCCAAGGTTTTTCACCGGTTTCAGTGACGTGAAACATCACGCCGCTGTTGCCGCCCTTGCCGATCTTGTATTCAATCGACAGTTCAAAAGAAGCGAACTTGTCATCCGTGATGATGTCGCCGCCACGACTGGCACGAACCAGGGCTCCGTCGATGACCTTCCACCCGTCGGAAATGGAATCCTTTTTGTAGTTCCGCCATCCGTCAGTCGTTTTGCCGTCGAAGAGCAGCTTCCAGCCACTACGTTGCTCTGACTGGGTCAGTTGATTGA
>JBAUHR010000234.1:0-3682 GCA_049680385.1 Rubripirellula sp.
AGTAACCGATGTACAAAATCTTTTTCGCAGCGACTGCCTTTTGCCTAACCGTCACGCAATTGCACGCTCAGTCAATAGAACGGAATCCCAATATTGTCGTTATCCTGGCGGACGATCTCGGCTACGGCGATCTGTCGTGCTACGGCGCGGAGGATATAGCAACGCCGAACATTGACCGCATGGCGGCTGAGGGTGCGAAGCTAAACAGCTTTTATGTTTCTCCCGTCTGTTCGCCGACACGCGCCGCTTTGATGACCGGGAGCCATTCGAGTCGCGTCGGTATCGGTGGTGTCATGTTTCCTCGGAACAACCACGGACTGAACCCTGACGAGATCACACTGCCGGAGTTGTTGAAAGAGCAGGGTTATGCGACGGCCATCATTGGTAAGTGGCATCTCGGCAACGAAGACATGTTCCAGCCGCTGAGTCACGGGTTTGACTACTGGTACGGAACGCCGTCGTCCAACAGTCAGTTCTATTACCCGACAATCAAGAAGTACGCGGCCGACTGCGTGTTTCGCGAGGGCTACACCCGCGACGGAATCCTCAAGCGAGAGACGGCCGCATGCCCGCTGATTCGTGACAACGTCGTCATCGAAGTTCCCGCGGACCAGACGCAGTTCACTCAACGATACACGAGTGAGACCACCGAATTCGTCACCAAGAACAAAGACAAACCGTTCTTTGTGTACCTGGCGCACAACATGCCGCACATCCCGCTGCATGCTTCCGAGCAGTTCATCGGCAGCAGCAAGCGAGGCATCTACGGCGACACGATTCAGGAACTGGACTGGAGCACTGGCGAGATTCTGCGGTCTCTGAAAGAACTGGGTCTCGACAGAAACACGCTGGTCATTTTCACGTCGGATAACGGCCCGAACACCGGCAAAGGCGGCAGCGCCGGGCCGCTGAAAGGCGGCAAAGGTTCGACCTTGGAGGGCGGCGTCCGAGTCCCATTCGTTGCTCGCTGGCCAGGCAAAATTCCCGCAGGTACTGAATCCGGCGAAGCCACTACCGGCATGGACCTGCTGCCGACGTTGACCACACTCGCGGGCGGCGACGTTCCAAGCGACCGCGTGATCGACGGCAAAGACATCTGGCCGTTGTTGGCCGGAAAGCGGGATGCCAAATCACCTCACGAAGCCATCTATTATTTACGAGGCCAAGGGGTTCAGGGAATCCGCGTTGGCGACTGGAAGTACCGAATCGCAACTGACAAACCTCCGAAGGAAAAGAAATCTAAGCAGCCCGACAGTGACGGGAAGCCGAAGAAGGTCACGACTGAAACACTCTACAACCTGAGCGACGATATCGGCGAACAAGACAATCTGATTGCCCAACACCCTGAGATCGTGGCACAGCTCAAAAAACGGATGGAAGTCTTTCAAAACGAGCTTCGCAAAAACACACGACCTGCTGGCTTTGCGAAACCTGCCACAGGTACAGCTAATTAGCCACAGATGAACACGGATATACACAGATGAATGATGACGAGTTGAACGCGTTGACGGAGAAGATCATTGGTTGCGCGTATCAAGTTTCAAATACACTCGGTTCGGGTTTTCTGGAGAAGGTGTATGAGAATGCGCTGGCGATTGAGCTCCGCAAGAACGGCCTTCGTGTCATGCAGCAGGCTCCGATCAAGGTGCTATACGACGCGAACGTCGTTGGTGAGTATTTCGCGGATCTTCTCGTTTCAAATGTGGTAATCGTGGAACTCAAAGCTGTATCAGGAATTAGCGATGTGTTCGCTGCTCAGTGTCTCAACTACTTGAAGGCAACCGGCCTGCCGATCTGCCTCCTGCTGAATTTCGGCAAGCCACGCATTGAAGTAAAACGATACCGGCTTTAGCAATCTGTGTTTACCCCTGTTCATCTGTGGCCATTCCTTACAAAAGCAACCATGAACTTCGTCTATGCTTTCACAGTTGTCCTGCTGTCCGCATCGGTTGCCTCCGCCGCGAGTCCCGATCGGCCGAACATCGTTGTCTTTATGACGGACGATCAGGGCTACGGCGACCTCGGTTACTTTGGCTCGAAATCGTAGCGGACATGCGACGTCGAATGAACGCAGCGGTCCGGGAACTCGAAGCCAACAGCCGACCAATCGGCGAACTCCCCGGTTCGCCAATTTCAGCATCAAAGAAAAACGCAAAGCAAAAGGACAGACAGTAAATGCGTTTCACACTCGTACTATCAATCTTCGCAATCGCGACTATCTCGCTTACCACACATTCGGCCTGCGATGCGGATGAGCCGGACAAACCGATGAACGTGCTATTTCTGGTCGCCGATGATTTGAACAGTTGGCTGCTGGAGGATGCCGATCGGTACGCAGGCAAAGTCGTTGCGCCCAATCTGCGAAAGTTTGCCGCCAGTGGTGTCAACTTCACGCGAGCGTACACCGCCGCGCCGGTTTGTTCGCCTTCTCGCACCGCATTCTTTTCAGGTGTCGCGCCCTGGAAATCGGGTATCTACAACAACGCGCAGACGATCAACAAAAGTGAGGTGGTGAACCGGGATGACGTACTGTCGCTGGCAGGGTTGTTCAAGAAAGACGGATACAACACTTTCGGCTACGGGAAAATCACTCACGGCTGGGACCAGAAACAACACTGGGATGACAAAGTCGGCCACAAAAGAGACCCGGCTCCTCCCGGTGCGCCTCTGGCCGGACTCAGCGGAGGTGAACAGGACTGGGGACCTATCCACCTCACCGAGGAACAAATGAATGACACGGGCGGGGCCGATAGAACCATCGCGGTCCTGGAGAAACAACACGACAAACCATTCTTTCTAGCGTATGGCACGTTCAATCCTCACATGCCCTGGTATGTCCCGCAACAGTATTTCGACATGTACCCGCTGGACCAGATTGTTCTTCCCGAACTGAAGGAGGATGATCTGGATGACCTTCCTCCCCTGGCCAAAGCAGTGAGTGACGGGATCGGGAGTTTCGCCGACAAGGTCATCGAATCTGGCAAACATCAAGAGGCGGTGCAGGCTTACTTGGCCACGACCACCTATGTCGATACGCAGTTCGGCCGCGTCCTGGATGCACTCGATAGAAGCCCCTACAAGGACAACACCATTGTCGTGTTCCTTACCGATCACGGGTTTCACCTTGGGGAAAAACATCACTGGCAAAAGACGACCCTCTGGGAAGAGGGAACGCACACCTTGTTGATGTTTCGCGCGCCGGGAGTCACCAATGCCGGGGGCGTGTCCAAGCGGTTCGTTTCCCTGATGGACATCTACCCCACACTGGCCGAACTCTGCGGACTCACGCCTCCCGCGTACATCGATGGACGCTCGCTGGTCGCCCTGCTCAAGGACCCGACAGCTCCGTGGGAAAGTACGGCCATCACCGGATTGTGTGATAAGGGAAAAACGGACCTGGCCTACGTCAGCATCCGCAACGAACTCGGACGCTACACCCGCTACGGGGCGGACGAAGAGGAATTCTACGACACGACCAAGGATCCTCACGAATGGGCTAACCAAGTCGACGACCCAAAATACGCCACCACCGTCAAAACACTCCGGGCCTTGGTACCCAGTTTTGAGGAGGCCGCCCAACCGCTTCCCTCCGCGCTGACCAAAGCACGTAGTGAAACCCAGAAAGGGAAGAAAAAGCGACAAGGCAAATAGACATGGTCGGCGTTCGACAGATGCCTACATA
>JBAUHR010000235.1:0-1854 GCA_049680385.1 Rubripirellula sp.
AACAAAGGGTGTGCGAGGGGACCGCGGTCATTGGTCGATTGCATTTACAAGCCGATGAATGCTAGTTCCGTTCTACTAGCGATTCAAACGAATAAACCAACAACGCAACTCACTACGGCGCAGCCTATTTCCCGGAAACAACCGTAGGCCGGACCAAGGAGCCTCAGCGACGCAGTTCCGGCAACCGCAATGTTTCACCATTGTAAAATTCCGCATTGCCGGAGCAGCGCCGCTGTCGCGTCTTGATCCGGCCTACATCCAGGGGCATCTCGGGGACAGGGCACCTTGATAGCTTATCGCTGTCTAATGCCATCAACATGCACAGCGATTGACCCTGTTTTCTACGACCTTTCCTGTTCGCTTGATCTCCCGATTTGACTCCGATCCGGCGGGATGGCTAGACTTTTCCGGCATGTGAACAAAAGGACACCCAGGCGGGTTTCCTTCGTCATTCCACCAGCCCCGGAGCGACCACGATGCGCAAAGCTCGCTGTGAAGTCATCGATCCGACCGAAGTCAACATCGTCCACGTGGGCAGCCGAACCGTCCGGCGCTGCTTCCTGTTCGGCGACGACGAGCTCACTGGAAAGAATTTCGACCACCGGAAGGAATGGATCGAAGAAACCCTCGAGCACTTCGCCGCCCACTTCGGTATCGATCTGCTGACGTTCGCGGTGATGAGCAACCATTTTCACCTGATTCTCCGGAACCGGCCGGACGTCGTGGCGACCTGGGACGATACCGAAGTGGCTCGCCGCTGGCTGATGATTTGCCCGCACCGCAAAGACAAAGACGGCCGACCGCTTCGGCCGAGCGAAGCCGAACTCAATACGATTCGACGTTGCCCGCTCAAACTGCAGCAAGTCCGCAGCCGGTTGGCGGACGTCTCCTGGTGGATGCGTCTGCTGTGCCAAAGGATCGCCACGCGAAGCAACCGCGAAGATGAAGCGTCGGGCCGGTTCTTCGAGGAACGCTACCGTGCCGTCCGGCTGGTCGATGAAGCCTCTGTGCTGGCGTGCAGTGCCTACGTCGACCTCAACCCGATCCGGGCGGCGATCTGCGACACAGTCGAGGCCAGCGAGTATACGTCCGTCGGGCGACGGATCGATTCGGCTCGCCAGCGACACCGGGACGTCCACGGTCCTGGCGGCCAGAGTCGTCCGAAAGTCGAACCGCTCAGGCCGGCTCGGGACGCCATCCTGAGTCCGCTGTCGATCGACGAGCGGTCCGACCCGCTGGGGCCTGACGCCAGCACGAGCGGTCACCGGTGCAGCGACAGAGGATTCTTGCCGATGTCGGTCATCGACTACATCGAGCTGCTCGACTGGACGGCGCGACAACCGCGTGACAGACAGGCGAGCCGAACCGGCGGTCTTCCGCCGATCGTCCAGCGGCTTGGCTTTTCGACAGAAGCCTGGTGCGAAATCGTCGACCGCTTCGGTCGCCTGTTCCACCACGTCGCGGGCGCTCCTGAGACGATCGACAGGCTTCGCAGCCACCGCACCGGCAGCCGCTTCTGGGGCCATCGCCGGCTTCGAGCACTATTGCCGACGACCGACTGAGTCAAGCCAGGCAGCCAACCAACGGATTCGCGGCAGTTGAAGCCTCGCGAAGCGAGCCGCTGCGCGGTCGCCGTCGCGAGCACGCGATTTTCGGCCCGAGCCAGTGAAATTGCGACCCAACGGTCGAAAGATTAGCAATTCATCCAAGCCGACGTTCGTCAGCAAGCAATATCAAAGTGCCCTGTCCTCAATCGTTCCGCGCCGTTTTATCTCAACAAACGAGGGTTCGACTACTTTATGGTTTTACGCCGTCGCCGATTCCTACGTTCAAATCAGTCGCAAATGGAATGGG
>JBAUHR010000236.1:0-2599 GCA_049680385.1 Rubripirellula sp.
ATTGGGCGGAGTAACCAGACCATGGGTGGCGAAATGCAGCACCCGGAAATCATTAAGATCGGCTTTTGCTTTAATGGCAGTGTCAGTGAAATCGCTACCGGTAATCAACTGCGAGTCGCTTTCCCCGATCAGGCCGCTTGCGGTGATAAGCTCCGCATCATCAATCGGGTTATTCCACAATCCGGCATTCCAACCGCAATTGTCGCTGCCATTGGCCACAACCGCGCGAATTTCAGCCGGAGGAGAATCTCCGATGGGCGTGTTTTTGCCCATGCCCAGATATTGCTGCTTCGCGCGGGAACGTTCCACTTTGCGTGCATCGACAAAGGCCTGCGCTGATACCGCGGTACTGACCGTGCGATTACGCCCGAGCCACGCGACCCCGGAAAAGTCGAACGCGTCTGCATCGGACTTAGCGACCCGCGTTTGATAGGCATTGACCGACGCATCATCGGCCACGAGAATATCAATTGGCAACCGCAACAAAGCGCCATCGGGTTCGAAAATCAGATGATCGACACCAGCCAGCTCGCTGGCGACAGGATCAAACAGCGCCTTATACAATTCCCGCGCAAAGCCGATCTCATAGGGATAGGTGACATAGCGTCTGCCCTCTAATGAAGAGATTGATGCGCGCAACATATCGACGTGGAATTCCAGGTCCTCGACGCTCATATCCACCTGATAGGCGCGTGCGGTGGTGCGATCCGCGTAGAACATGAACACCTCATCACCGACCATCGCCAACCGCGCATAGGCCTCGCCATCGACCAGCGATTTGCGGAATTCATCCAGTTCGAGCGAACGCGGCGCGACAACGCGATATTCGGGGAATTCTGCCAGCTTCGCCTGCGCAATCAGCTGGTCTGCCTCAAACCGTTCGATCTGCGCTGATAATTCCGCGCGTTCCTGACGAATTGACGCCGTTTCTTCGGCCTTGCCCAGCGCTTGGAAACGGGTCCGCGCCCGTTCGATATCGCGGCCCAGATTGATCGCTTGGCGGAACAGTTGTGCGCCATCGGTTGAATTGGCGCTGAGTTCCCGCGCCAGGATTGCCTGCGTTTCGGCGACACCGGGCCGGACAAGAACCTGTGACGCTTTAAAGAAATCGGCGGCCGCCTGATCGCTGTCATCGACCTGGCTGGCAAGCAATCGGTAATAGGGGTTCATCTGGTTGGCGAAGCCGGACAAGGCATCGCGCTGCCCCACCGCGCGGTCAATGACACCGCGATAGAGCGCGACCGCTTCATCCTGATTGCCTTGGCGCAGCAGAAATCCAGCAAGCCTGGCTTGCAAGCCGCTGACCGCGCGGCGTTCCGGATACTGGACCTCCAATATCGAAAGGCCGTTGCGCAGATAGGTTTCGGCATCGCCCATTTGCCCTTGCCGCTCGGCAATAATTGCCAATTCGCCCAGCACTTGGGAACGCAGGCGGGTAATTGATGTCACCCGCCCGTCGCGCACCGCAATCGCGCGGCCATAGGCCTTAATCAATGCCCCGCGCGCTTCTTCAACCCGCCCATCAATCCGTAACGCAGTGCCTTTCAATTGCAGCGCCTGCGCCTCCAGAATTTCCGATCGTTCCTGCGCAGTCAGCTTCAACTCGTCAATAAAGCCCAGCAAACCGGCGCGGTCATTGGACTGATTAATCCGTGCCGATAGCGGCAGCGTGATTGACAGCCCGCCCTGCATCACCGCTGCGCCGAATGCACCATCATCAAGCTGCTGATCCAGCCGTTCGATTGCTTCGGGATAGAACCCTTGATTGAGCAGATGGATCGCTTCAAAATTACGCTGGAGCCGCTCCGTCACCGGATCACCGGCGGTTAATGGTGTGGCCTGTTCGAACAAGCGGTTGGCTTCACCGAATTCGCCCAGATTGCTCTTTTGCAAGGCGCGGTTGATGAAGAATTCGCCCGGATTGATCGTATCATCCTGGCTGTCCTGCGAGGCGAGGCGTTGCTGAAGCGTTTCGAAATAAGCGGATGCTTCCGCATATTCCCCGCCCAGATTGCGCCGATACCCCTCAGCCAAAGCCTGCTGCGGCTTCAACGTTTCGGCCTGAACCCGCGCAAAGGACAGGGGATCGGCCACGGATGTCGATGCAGCATCAATTGTCCCGCGTGCGATCCGGTTATCGCGGACCGATTGCAGCGCCAGCCGCGTGGCATCATCATAGGCTTCAAACCCTTCGGCAACATAGGTCTTGCCGCCCTGCTCCACCAGCGCAACTGTCCAGCCAAGCTGGGTACCGGAGAGTGTGCACACGGTCACATCGCTGCTGATGCTACTCCATGGCCCGCTGCCTATCCGCCCGCCATTGGTGCAATCCACCTCTTCCCTCCGCTGCGGTGCGATCCGCGCGACGGCATCGGCCACCGAACCATCAAAGCTGTAAATGTTCGCCACTGGCTGCGCGCTGTCGCGGCAAACCACCGCCCATGAGCGGTCGAACATGCTGCGCTTGGCAGGATTTTCAACGCTCCGATCCTGAACCTGGCACAATATCCCATTGGCATCACCAATCGGGAAACTGTCACGCAGCAATACCGGGCGCTGGGAAGATGATTGGGCCGAAGACGGTTGGGCATACGCCGCG
>JBAUHR010000237.1:0-2085 GCA_049680385.1 Rubripirellula sp.
GTATCAGCTCGGGGGCGTGCAAACCAAAAACTGGCCCATGCGCCGCATGGGCCACCATCCTGTTATGCAGGCTAGCAGCCCGCACTCCATTCTTAACCCCAGAGGTTCGACACGTCGTCGGCAAGCAGATCAAGGACATCGATCGAAGCCTCGTCGCTGTCGTCGCTTCCGCTGTCATCTGAAACAATCGACGATGATGCCGTCGACGAGTTACCAGCCGATGCGTCAACGATCAAATCATCGCCACTTAGATCAGCAAAAACAGCATCGCTAGCCGAATCCGACGCCAAGTCCGTCGCCGTCGATCCCGATTGTCCAACCCACTGCTGAGCAACAGTTTCGCCTTCGCCAGCGGCTAGGTTATTGGATTGACGAGACAGATAGTTGATGACCTGCAACGCATCAAGAGCCGAAACTCGGTTGTCACCGTTGACGTCGATAAAGACCTGAGGCGACGAAGTGCTTCCCGCGGCTTCGCCTTCACCCGAAACCGAAGTGATCCGGCTCATCGCATTGATGATCAACAAAGCGTCGATCGACGAAACAGAACCGTCGTTGTTGACGTCTTGAGCCAAGGTTGGATTCTGAATTGCTTGGTTGACCGGTAACGATCCGCCAACATTGATGACAAGGCTGTCGTATCGAATATTCGAAACTTCGACTGGCTCGTCTTCGTTGAACAGCAATGTGTCTTGGAACGGGAACGAATCCGCTGGCGAGCCAACCACTTCGGCTTGCCCTGGTGCGATCGCGTCAAAGAACAAGGTTGCCAATCGTGCAGGATTGGTACCCGTCGCACCGTTGGACAGCAGCGTTCCGAATTCGTTGATGATGCCCAATCGCGATGCAGTACCGACACCGGCGTCTGCTTCGAATCCAGGGCCGAACGAAACGTCAAAGTTGAACTCGTCACCCGAAACCGTGTTCGCCGGACGAATGACGCCCTGGCTGTATAGCACGTCCAAGTAGCCGGCAAATACATAGGTCGATCCGAGTTGACGCAGGTCTTCGACATCGACGCGGACGCCAAATCGATCGCCCACATTCACACTGGTGATCGGCGTGACGCCGTCAACACCGACCAATTCAAAGTCAATCGCAACATCAGCATTGGCAACCGCATTGCCAAGTGCCATCGTGACTTCGGCGGTGCTGCGAATGTCGTCCTCGGTCACGACCACATACGTGAACCGTTCAAGACCGTTGGCATTCGCGTTTGCACGATAACTGAAGAAGTCATCGTTCAAGTTATCAGGTGTTCCATTGTCATCAATGAAGACGTTGCCAAGCGACGGGCTGGTCACCAATCCGAACTCGCGAATTGTCCCGGTTGGGCCCAAGTTATCGTTGGCAAGCACATCGATCACGCTGCGAGTAAGCGTGTTGGCGTTGATCAATTGACCGTTGCTATCACGTCCCTCGGGGAACGAATCATCAATCGCTGATGTGAAGTTGTCGTTCGTCGGAACGATCAACAATTCAGTCTTACCCAATCGCAGTTGTTGAACCAGCAACGCAACGTCCGAAGCCAACACGGTCGTTTCGCTTTCAGCGTCATCGGCAGGGTTGGACAAGAACTGAGCCACACCCGGCGAAACCGCCTTCATGCGAATCGTGAACAATTCAGCCGGTCCGTCGAAAGCAACTTGTCCCGTGATCTGCTGCACTCCACCGACTTCATCAATCAAGCCAGGCGTCTGAGCATTGGCTCGTTGCAATCCATCGGCCCGCGAAAACAGTGGGCCAAACGTGATATCGAATGGGAAGTCGTCACTGTTGTCGGTGTCGAGTGTCGACACCAATTCGTCGGTGTAAAGCAGGTCAAGGAATGCCGATGCGACGCCTTCGGGGTTCGCAAACGCACGCAAGTCTTCGACCGAAACTCGCACCAGGAACTCTTGTCCGACTTGGACGTTAGTGATTGGCGTTGAGATATCAACAGGGTCAAAGATCTCGATCGAATACGCAACCACGTCATCGCTGCGAGTGCCGGGCAACAAGTTGACCGTGACGGTCGCACTGCTGATCGATCCAGCCGAGTCTTGGATGCTGTAGGTGAATTCCTCGGTGCCGGTAAACCCAGGC
>JBAUHR010000238.1:0-12346 GCA_049680385.1 Rubripirellula sp.
GCACTGCACCGCTCGTCGCCATTGACGTTATAAAACCGATTTGATGACTGAAAAGGCTTAAAACCAGCTAGCTCCGACGTCGGAGTGACTTGCCCAGGAAGATTAATCACCACCAAGACATCAAGCACCGTGAGCCGACCAGCGCCGTTGACGTCCAGGGCATTTCCCGGGTTCCGCTGCGAAACGATGGCAAGTTCGGGAGAAAGTCGACGCTGATTTGGGGATCGGGCTGTCATCGGAAGGAGTGATCCGAAAGCTCGAGAAAAGGATAAGAAAGGTGTCGAAGAGAAGCGGTGGTCCCCATTGACCTTTGCCAACCGTGTCCAGGCTTGCGTACGCATGGATTCCCTGAGCATGACGACAACGACGATTTGTGGTGACAACGGAGCGTTTAACAGAATCCGCCGTTCCTATCCCTGACTCCTTGACGGATACAAGAGTTCTTGCAGCGAGTTCTGAATAACGACATGAAGCATCAAAGGATCACTTGCTCTGTTTTCCCGCTTGTTGATTGATCTGGGCAACCTTGCCGATTGCGCAATTTCGGGGTTCACTGGCGGGTTGCCATGCGGCACTATTGTGCTGATTCTTGTCGCGATCGTCATGGTTTCCGTGGCGTGGGTGATTTAAGTTGTGCTTGTTGACATTTGCGTTGATGGAAACTGGCTCGTGACGACCGGTCACGGGGACCCCATCTGGCCGTTGAACCACTTGGCTATCGCTCTGTTCAGTAAACTTTCTTGTCAACAATACTTCTTCTAATTTGGACACCGTTGCATGACCAACTCGGCAAACCTTCAAAAATCATTCGAGCTCGCTGTCGAGCAATATGAATCGCTTGGCGTGAACGTACAGAACGCTTTGGACAAATTGCGCGACGTTGCAATTTCGGTCCACTGTTGGCAAGGCGATGACGTTGTTGGATTCGAAGGCAACGACGGCGCACTGGGCAACGGGCTTGCGGTCACAGGCAACTATCCGGGACGTGCTCGGACGCCGTGCGAACTGCGCAGCGATCTGGAACTCGCCTATTCGTTAATCCCCGGCTCGCACCGGTTGAATTTGCACGCGCTGTATGGCGAGTTTGACGGGCCGGTTGATCGCGATGAGATCGGTGTCGAACACTTCCAAGGCTGGATCGATTGGGGACGCAGCCAAGGCGTCAGCCTGGACTTCAACCCGAGTTACTTTTCGCATGAAAAAGCGAGCGACGGATTCACGCTGGCTCACTCGGATTCCGGCATCCGTCAGTTCTGGATCGATCACGGCATCGCTTGTCGCAAGATCGCCGCGGCGATGGGCGAGGCACAAGGCAATGCGTGCGTCAACAATTTCTGGGTTCCGGACGGCTGGAAAGACACGCCCGCCAGCCGCAAGGCGCCGCGTGAACGACTTGCAGCCTCGCTCGACAAGATCTTTGCCGACAAGCTAGACCCAGCGCACACACTGGACGCAGTCGAGTGCAAATTGTTTGGTATTGGTAGCGAAAGCTACGTTGTCGGTTCCCATGAGTTCTACATGGGCTATGCGATCTCGCGAAACAAAGTGCTTTGTCTCGACGCCGGACACTTTCATCCGACCGAAGTGATCTCGGACAAGATTTCATCAGTGATGATGTACGTGCCTGAGTTGCTATTGCACGTCAGCCGCGGCGTTCGCTGGGACAGTGACCATGTGGTGACCTACTCGGACGAATTGCAATCGATCATGCAGGAAATCGTTCGCGGCGACTATCTGAACCGCGTCCACATCGGACTCGATTTCTTTGACGCCAGCATCAATCGCGTGGCCGCGTGGGCGATTGGAACTCGCAATGCACTGAAGGCTGCGTTGGCGGCACTTTTAGAACCGACTGAAATGCTTCAGCAACTTGAACGTGATGGTGACTACACCGGGCGATTGGCGTTGCTGGAAGAACAAAAGATGATGCCGCTGGGCGCGATCTGGGATCACTACTGTCAATCGGCTGGCGTGCCAGTGGGGGCCGAGTGGTTGGACAAAGTGCGTGCCTACGAAGCCGACGTGCAGTTGCTGCGTTCAAGCGAAATCGGCGAGGCGGTCGGATAGATCGTCGGCGTCGCCGGCCTGCGTCATCGACCTGCGGCATTGGCCCACGAGGTCGGGCTGGATGCGAGCGACGTGAATGGACTGCATTGAAACAATTCCCCTAGCAAATCGAAATGAACATTCATGAGTGAAGACAATTCAAATTCAGGCGGAGAGTTTGAACGCGAGCCGGTTCCCGATTCGGCGCTGCTGGGTTCCGGTAAGTTCTGGGGCATGTACGCCGGCGAACACGCCGCGGGCACCGAGTTCATGATCGGACCGTTGTTTTTGGCGGCCGGTGCGAGTCTGCAGGATCTGATTCTGGGCCTGTTGCTTGGCAACTTCCTAGCCGTTTTGACGTGGCGTTTTTTGGTCACTCCGATCGCGATGGCGAAACGGATGACCTTGTACTATCAATTGGAACGGATCGCCGGTGGGTCACTGGTCAAGTTCTATAACTTGGTCAATGGTTTGCTTTTCTGTTTCCTTGCTGGTGCGATGGTTACGGTTTCGGCGTCGGCGGTGGGAGTGCCGTTTGGAATCACGTTCGACGTGCCCGAAGCAATGTTTGGACTGAGCAATTTTTCGTTTACGGCGTTGGTCTTGATCGTCGGTGTGGTGATCGCGTTGGTCGCCGCAGGTGGTTACGAGCGTGTTGCCAGGTTTGCCAACATTGCTGCCCCGTGGATGATCGCTGTGTTTGCTGCTTGCGGCATCGTGTCGATTGCGCGGATGGAAGTGACCAACATGGCCACCCTATCCGAAGGTAAGTTTTGGACCGATGCGATTACATTCGTCCAAGAAAAGAACGGATCTGGCACGTTTGGATTCTGGCAAATTGTCGTCTTTGCTTGGCTGTGCAACGGCGCGATGCACTTTGGAATGGCCGACCTTTCGATCTTCCGTTTCGCGCGCAGCAAGGCGTCTGGATGGGCTCCGTCGATCGGAATGTTTTTGGGCCACTACATGGCCTGGATCGCAGCCGCTTTGTTGCTGGCCGCGCTGATCAAGATTCAACCATCGCTCGCGCTCGGTGCCGACGGCAAGGTAACGGCTAACCCCGGATTGCTTGCGTTCGAATCACTGGGTTGGGCAGGGATCATTTGCGTCGTGATCGCGGGTTGGACAACCGCCAACCCAACGATCTATCGTGCGGGCCTTGCATTCCAAGGCGTGATTCCAAACAGTTCGCGGCCCGCGATGACTCTCGTCGCTGGCGCGGTCGCAACGATCGCCGGTGCGTTCCCCAATCTATCGGCCCAATTGCTTGGGTTCGTCGGTCTGTACGGAACCGTACTCGGGCCGATGGGCGCAGTCATCTTTGTTGACTTCTACCTAATGAAGAAGTTCGGCATGAAGGACGAGTACGCGTTGCATAGCGGAGTCAAAGCCAACGTAGCGGTGCTAGTTGCGTGGCTGCTGCCGGTCGCAGTGGGTCTCTATCTGATCTTTGCACAAGGATTGTTTGCCGCTTACGCCGTACTCCCATGCTGGCTCGCCTGTGGTGCCATTTACCTTGGGCTTAGCAAAGCGACGCAAAACTTGAACTCAACCAACCAAGGAGCTACCCGATGAACATGACTGCAAAACTAGTGTCGCTTGTTGCACTTGGTGCTGTCACGCTTCCGTGCGTCCTCTACTTCGCCGGTGCGATCAGCCTGGACATGGTGAAGTGGACGGCGCTAGCCGGAACGATCGTTTGGTTCCTGGCAACACCGGTCTGGATGAGCCGTGAATTGCCTGTCGACGCCAAGGAAGTCGAGATCTGACGCGCGTTTCTTCTCGACGATCCATTTCCCACCTGATGATGCCCACCATGATTAAACCAAACTTTTTTTTCGCTCTGCTCACCGGACTCCTTTCTGTCTGCTTCGCAAGTCAAGTCGATGCACTCGAGCCTGTCCATTTGCGTTGTGAGTACATCGATAACCCACAAGGAATCGATGCCGCCCATCCGCGACTGAGCTGGAAGGTGGTGTCGGACGAGCGTGGTGATTCGCAAGTGGCTTATCAGTTGCTGGTTTCGTCATCGCCAGAGAAACTGGCAAGCGGAGAAGAAGGAGATCTTTGGGATTCCGGAAAGGTTGAATCGGACCAGACTCTGTTTGTTCAGTACGACGGACAGCCGCTGCGGAGCGGGCAACCGTGCTTTTGGCAGGTGCGAGTTTGGAATGCGGACGCTGATCGTCCGGTCATCAGCGAAGTTGCATCGTGGTCGATGGGTTTGTTGAACGAAACCGATTGGACGGCGAGTTACATCAGTTACCAAGACGAAACGCCGGTTTATCGTGATACCACGAAACTGCATCTGCCGGCCGCACGTCAGTATCGCAAAGAGTTTCAAGCCGAAAAGGAAATCAAGCGGGCAACCGTCTACGCCACGGCGCTTGGCATCTATGAATTGCACATCAACGGCAAAACTGTCGGTGACGCATACTTTGCACCGGGTTGGACGGACTATCGTCAACGCGCTTACTACAACACCTACGACGTGACGGAGATGGTGCAGTCAGGCGAAAACGCGATTGGGGCATGGGTGGCTGATGGTTGGTACAGCGGCTATGTCGGTTTCGGATTGCTAACCGGCATGAGCACCGAGAAAACGGGTCGTGCTGCGTACGGAAAAACGCCAGCACTGATGGCGCAGCTCGAAGTGGAATACTCCGACGGTTCCAAGCAGATCGTCGGCACCGACAAGAGCTGGAAAGTTACGGGCGACGGGCCAATCCAAGAAGCCGATTTGTTGATGGGCGAAGCGTACGATGCCCGCAACGAAATGGCCGGTTGGTCAACGCCCGGTTTTGACGACGCGGCTTGGGACGACGCGGTGTTTGCCGAAGACAACGGCAATCCGGTCGCCGATTTTTATCAGTTCAGCAATCCTGATGGCGACCGAAAAAACGTTGCAATTATTGGCGAAGCGTACGAACTTGGTTTCAAGCGTCCGAAACTGGAAGCGTTTCCGGGACTGCCGGTTCGGATCACTCAAGAGATCCCCGCGAAGTCAGTCACCGAGCGTGAGCCGGGAACTTTCATTTTCAATTTGGGACAGAACTTTGCCGGAAACATCCGCTTGAAAGTCAGCGGCCCAGCAGGGCAGCAAATCCAAATTCGCTATGCCGAGATGCTGCACCCGGACGGTCGACCGATGACCGAGAACCTTCGCAAGGCACGTGCCACGGATTTCTACACATGTAAAGGCGATTCGAACGGCGAGGTCTACCAGCCGCGATTTACCTTCCACGGTTTCCAGTTCGTCGAGCTGTCGAATTTTCCGGGCACACCGACCGTCGACACGGTGACTGGGTTGGTCATGCACAGCGACACGCCGATGACCAGTACGTTCCAGTGCAGTGACCCGATGGTCAACCAACTGTTCAAGAATGTGGTTTGGACACAGCGGGCGAATTTCTTGGACTTGCCAACCGACTGTCCTCAACGCGATGAACGCATGGGATGGACCGGCGATGCACAGGCCTACGTCGCCACGGCTGCTTATAACGCCGACATCGGCGCGTTCTACACGAAGTGGTTGCGTGAGTTGATGGAATCGCAGCGTCCCAGCGGCGCTTTCCCAGGCTATGCGCCGTATCCGTTCCAACACGGTTGGGATTTTGGCACCGCTTGGGCCGACGCGGGCGTGATCTGTCCTTGGACGATCTGGCAGTTCTACGGTGACACTCAGGTTATCGACGATTGCTGGGAACCGATGACGCGTTTCATGAGCTGGCGAAAACGAACCAGCGTCGACGATCTAGGCGTCAACCACGGCAACGCGTGGGGCGACTGGCTGGCACAGGGAGCCGAGACGCCGCTTGACTACATCGACAGTGTTTACCTTGCGATCTCGGCCAAGATGATGGCGGAAATGGCAGAAGCGACTGGACGAGTCGAAGAAGCCCGCCAATACCGAAAGCAGTTCGAAGCAACGCGGGCAGCGTTTCAAGCAAAGTACGTCAGCGCCAACGGCAGCGTGAACATCAAAACACAAACCGCGCAAGCATTGGCTCTATTTGCCGATTTGATTCCCGCCGATCAACGCGAAAATACCGGACGTTACTTGGCATCCATGCTGGCCGAAAATGGCAATCACATGGCAACAGGGTTCTTGGGCACACGACCGTTGCTTCCCGTGTTGTCGGCGTCCGGTCAACACGACTTGGCAACCTTCCTGATCCAGTCTCGCGAGTTTCCGTCGTGGGGATACGAGATCGCCAATGGTGCGACCACAATTTGGGAACGCTGGGACAGCTACACCAAAGAGGACGCTTTCGGTCGGCACAACGCCGCCATGAACTCGTTCTCGCACTACGCGTTTGGCGCCGTGTGCGAGTGGATGTTTGCCACGCTCGCAGGAATCCAATCCGATGGACCGGGCTTCAAGAAAATCATCATCCGACCGAGTCCGCCCTCGCCGGATAGCAACGCGATGCACGATCCGATCGACTGGGTCAAAGCATCTTACGATTCGATTCGTGGAACCATCCGCAGTGACTGGAAAATCGAACAAGGCAAGTTTCACTTGCGAGTTTCTGTTCCTGCCAACACGACCGCAACGGTCTACCTGCCGACCGGCAATGCGCCGAGCATCACCGAAAGCGGGCAATCGTTGGCCAGTCATGCAAACGTCAAGTTGGTAAGTCAACAATCAGGTTTCGCCGTGCTGTCAGTCGGCTCGGGAGACTACGATTTCGCAGCCGACAGCGGCATCATACCCGCCGACGAACCGCTGAAGACTTCCAAACCGATGGACATGTCGATCAACCCCGACCAGATCGACCTTACCGGCGCAACGAAGCTTGCGAACTGGGATTTCACAAACGCGACCGACGTTGCCAAATGGAAGGATTTGAAGAACGTTGAAGTTCGTCGACGCGACGGCAAAGTGTTTGTGGCTGCGACCGGCGATGACTCGCAGATGGCGGTGCGACTTGATCGGCCGACATCCGGAAAACTTGCGATCGTGCTGCGAGCGATGCCATCAAGCGGCGCGACAAGCCAATTCTTCTGGTCATCGCCCGGCCAAGGATTCAATGGACAGCAGCAATCGAAACGTCGTCTCGAAAAGTCAGATCAAATCAACGAATACGTGTTTGGGATTCGTGGCAGCGATCCCATTCAAGGCGTACGGTTTGACCCATTCGCAACCTACGACAAGTACGCTGATGCTGGCGAAATGGAAATCGAATCGATCTCCGTTTACCAACTAGCTGACTAACCATTCCAACGCTGGCCGCGGTTTCACTGATTCGCGGTCTATCTGCCCCGCCCACCTACCTTGTGATCATCATGCGCCTGCACTCTTCGATTCTAATCCCCGCGACTCTATGCTTTTTAATATGTAGTTTGCTGGGGCAAGGACTCAACGCGGCCGAACCCAACTCGCGAAAACCCAACGTTGTGTTCATCTTGGCCGATGACCTGGGATGGTCAGACACGACGTTGTTTGGCACGACCAAGTTCTACAAGACGCCAAACATTCAGCGACTGGCAGAGCGGGGCATGACGTTCACCCGAGCATACTCGTCTAGCCCCCTGTGTTCGCCAACACGTGCAAGCGTGCTAACGGGACTGAGTCCGGCGCGGCATGGCATCACATCGCCAACTTGTCACTTGCCAAAGGTCGTTCTGCAGCCGACTGTCAGTCAATCGGGTTCACCCAACCAAAAGGCGACCATCCCTGAGTCTGTGACCCGTCTGAACACCGACTACTACACTTTGGCCGAGATGTTCAAGGACAACGGCTACGCAACCGGTCACTTGGGCAAATGGCATTTAGGCCCCGAACCGTACTCGCCACTCCAGCATGGTTTTGACGTCGACGTTCCACACTTCGCAGGTCCAGGACCAGCCGGCAGTTACGTCGCACCATGGAAATACAAAGACTTTGACCATGATCCGGACATTCCAGACGAGCACATCGAAGATCGAATGGCAAAGGAAGCGACGCAGTTCATGCAGCAGCGTGCCGACGTACCGTTCTTTCTGAACTATTGGATGTTCAGTGTTCACGCACCGTTTGACGCCAAACAAAAGCTGATTGACCAGTATCGCGACCTTGTCGATCCAAACGATCCGCAGCGCAGCCCAACCTACGCAGCGATGATCGAAAGCATGGACGATGCGATCGGAACGTTGCTTGACACCATCGACCGGCTAGGCATCGCCGACAACACCATTATCGTGTTTGCATCTGACAATGGCGGCAACATGTATAACGAAGTTGATGGAACCACCGCGACCAGCAATTCGCCACTCAAAGGCGGCAAGGCGACGATGTACGAAGGCGGCGTGCGTGGTCCCGCGATCGTGGTCCAGCCCGGTGTGGTGAAGCCCGCAACCCAAAGCGCCGAGATCATTCAAAGCATCGACTTCTATCCGACTCTCTTGGAAATGCTCTCGATCGACCCACGGCCGGAACAGTCGTTTGACGGGATCAGTATCGCACCGGCACTTCAGGGTGGTGAACTTTCCCGCGACGCGATCTTCACGTTCTTTCCCCATTCGCCGGGTATCCCGGACTGGTTACCGCCCGCCGTCAGCGTTCATCAAGGTCAATGGAAATTGATTCGTATCTTCCACGGCGGTGACAACGGCGATCATCGTTACAAACTTTTCAATCTAAACGACGACGTCGGTGAAACTCAAAACCTTGCCGCGATGTTGCCCGAACGTGTGCGACAGATGGACGCTTTGATCCAGCGTCACTTGGACGACACGAACGCTGTCTGCCCGCTGCCGAATGCCAAATTTGATCCCACGAAATACGACGCGTCAAAGGAAGGCAAAGGGTCACTAAAGGGGGGAGCCAGCGACGCGAAAAAGTCGCCCACGCGAAAGCCTGGAAAACCGGTCGCCGGCTGGCAGCCAAGCGGCGACTGCAAGATTTCGATCATTGACGGTGGACTGCGAATCCAGAGCGACGGCAACGACCCGTACTTAAGCTACCAACTTTCCGAACCGATCGACGGCAAGAATCTGTTGCTGAAATTTCAGATGAAGTCAGACTCATCGGGCAACGGACAGGTTTTCTGGAAAACCAATCTTGGCCCCTACGCGGCCGAACGCAGCACTTCGTTTGAGGTCCAACATGATGGAGCATCCCACGACTATGCGATTGAAATTTCGCCCACCGCATCACTGCAAGGAATTCGGCTCGATCCCTCTCGAAGTCGTGGCACCGTCGAGGTCACGGGAATGCAGTTGACGACAGAGAATGGCCAGTCCGTTAAGGCATGGAGTTTCAAATGAATCGTGCATTTTGGCAATCATTGACATTCATTTTGTTTGCCGGACCGTCGCTAGCTTCCGATCACCCCAACGTTCTGTTTGTGTTGACCGAGGACCAGGGCGCTCACCTGAGTCTGCTGGACACACCCGGCTTGCAAACACCCCACATCGACTCGCTAGCGAAGTCGGGTGTCTACTTTTCGAATGCGTTCGTCGCGTACCCGGTGTGTTCAGCGTCGAAGGCCGCGATCTATACCGGACTGCACAACCACACCAACGGCATTCTGAATAACACGCATAATTTCCATGTTCCGGCCGCGGAAGTAACCGAAGCAATGCGTGCGTTGAAGTTGGCACAGATCAATCGCGTCCGTGACCAGTATGAAACCTTGACAGAAATCCTGCATCACGCCGGTTACTATCAAGGTGTAACCCACAAACTTCATGTATTGCCGAACGAGAAATTCCCGTACGACGAATACATGCACGGCAGTCGCACGGAAATCGAAGACTTCATCACGCACGCTGCTGATCAAAAGAAGCCTTGGTTCTTGATGGTCAACATCGCGAATTCGCATCGGCCGTACCCAAACAGTGACAAGAATCCAATTCGCGTCGACCCAACGAAAGTGAAACTGCCCGCGTATCTGCCGGATTCACCGGAGATTCGGAAGGACTGGGCCGAGTATTTGGCGGGCGTTGAGCAAGCCGACGCGTTGACGGGGAAAGCGATCGAAGCGCTCGAACAATCTGGGCAACGCGAAAACACCGTCATCGTCTTCATGAGCGATCATGGGCCGACGTTCCAGCACGGCAAGATGACACTTTACGATCTTGGCCTGCGAGTCCCGTTGATCATCAGCGGTCATGGTGTTTCACAAACCGGAACTCGAAGCGAACTTGTCAGCGAACTCGATCTGCTGCCGACAATCTTGCAGTTGTGCGGAATTGAACATGCATTCGAATACGCGCTGCACGGCAAGTCGATTGTTCCGCTGCTTTCTGGTCAATCGCACGACCAAATTTCCGAGTTCGTGTTTTCTGAAATCTCCAATCGCGGACCGCTGCCCAATGACGGGATGCAAGAACGCAGCGTTTTCGATGGGCGATGGAAGTTGATCTATCGAGAGAAAGTCGAGACGGCGTGGCGACAAGTCAACGCCGACACACGCGAATTCAAAATCTGGGGCAACCGAACTTACGCAGAAACGATTCGCTTGAAGGACGAGTTTCCAACGCAGTACCGCATCCTGGCCGAAATGGATCCGCAAAATCTCGGTGCCGCCGTTCCAAAACTCGAACTGTACGACCTGCAGTCTGACCCAGACGAAATGATTAATTTAGCCAACGACGGCGACCACCAAAGCCAACAGAATCGATTGCTCGACGCGTTGCGAGACTGGGTGCGCCGAACCAACGACCCGGCAGTGAGTCCCTAACGTGAAATACAACTTGGCACATGTTGGCATCGCATGTTTTCTGGCCTTTTGCTTTGCGGCGATTCAATGCGTTGCAGCGGAGCGTCCGAACATCGTCCTGATCGTCGCCGATGACGTTGGTTACTCGGACATTGGTTGTTACGGTGGCGAGATCGACACGCCCAACTTGGATCGTCTGGCTTCCGACGGCATTCGATTCAGCGAGTTCCACGTCAATCCGATGTGTGTTGTGACTCGCACTAGTCTTTTGACTGGGCACACACATTCACAGTCCGACAATTATCGCCGGTCCCTGCCGGTGGCTCGATTGATTGGTGAGGCTGGATACGCGACGTCGATCTCGGGAAAGTGGCACCAGCCTGACAATCCACTCGATTCGGGATTCGAATCGTTCTACGGTTTCTTGGGCGGAGCCATCAATAGTTGGACGGGTTTCGAGGGTAGCAAACCGGCCATCCAAACCAACCGCCAAGCTCCTCAAGCAGTGCCAACCGACTGGTACAGTTCGGATGCGTTCACGGATGACGCGATTGCTCAAATTGATGCGGCCCAAAAGGACGGGCGACCGTTCTTTACCTATTTGGCTTTCAACGCGCCGCACACGCCGCTGCATGCTCCACGCGAAAACGTTGAAAAGTACTACCAACGATACAGCTCCGGTTGGGAATCGTTGCGCAAGCAGCGATTCAAGCGGATGAAAGCGATGGGATTGATCGACGACCGCTATGTCATGTCCGATCCCGAGGCCGAAGTACGTCGCTGGAATGAACTGCCCGCGTCGATCCAACAGCAAGAGTGCCGTCGCATGGCTGCCTACGCCGGAATGCTCGATCGCCTTGATTGGAACGTGGGCCGATTGATGAACTACTTGGACGATCAACAACTCGCCAACAACACCATCGTTATCTTCATAGCGGACAATGGGGGAGCGTACAGCAATGGCGATATTCATACTTACGACAAACAGATTCCTTGGCAATCAGATTCCAACCCGTTTGTTTCTAATGGCTGGGGCTATCTGAAGAACACGCCGTTCCGCTGGTACAAATCTTGTGCTCAGGAGGGTGGTGTTTCGGTGCCAATGATTGTGCGGTGGCCGGACAAGTTGGCTGATCAAGCAGGCAGCATTCGCGACCAACGTTTGCACGTAACGGATCTGTATCCAACGTTTCTTGAACTGGTCGACGAATCGTACCCCGACAGTGATGACGGTCGCCCGATTGAGCCGTTGTACGGCAAGTCGATTTTGCCACTGCTGAATGATCCGTCGCTGGATCACTTGGCGATTCATGACGAGATCTTTTGGTGCTTCAACCAAACCGGCAAGGGACTGGTCAAAGGCGATTGGAAGATCTCAAGCATCAGCAACGGCCCCTGGCGGCTGTACAACGTCAGTGATGACCCGGCCGAGTCGAATGACCTAGCGAAGACCAAGCCGGATGTTGTCACACGAATGAGCAACCGATGGTTCGAATTCGCAACCGAACGAACCGCGATGGATCAGTCGTGGCGTGCGCCGTTGCAACCGTACCAGGAAGGTTGGGGGTTCCACCGCATTCGAATGGTGATGCCGGGGTTCGTGCGAGCCGTGCCGGCGTCATCGGCAATGGATGTGCCTGTCAACACTGATC
>JBAUHR010000239.1:0-9272 GCA_049680385.1 Rubripirellula sp.
GGTCTACGTTGGGTGACCCGTTTAGGCAGACGCAGGTTGCCTGATCCGGATTTGTCGCCCAATTGGTGATCGGTTGCCCCTGTAAAGGCATTAGGGGGCCAGCGTGGGCTTTGCGGGATCCTTTCGGTAAACACGTCTGGCACGTAAAATCACCGCTTGAGAATGACTTTTCTGCCACCCTTTGATCACACGACGATATGCCTGAATCACCCAACTTTGACATCAAACGCGTCGCGATCCTCTTTGCGGGTGGACCGGCGCCCGCCGCCAACGCTGTCATTTCGACTGCGGCTCATTCGTTCCTCGAAGAGGGCGCACAGGTCTTCGGGATCAAGCACGGCTACAGTCGACTGGCCGAGTACACCGCCGCTGGGCCGCTGCAAGAAGGCACCGACTACATCCGTTTCACTCACGAAACGTTGACCAACGCACGCTGCAGTCGCGGCATCATGATCGGCACCGCTCGTACCAACCCTGGCAAACATGTCAGTTCGCCAGACCACCTGAAGGACTCGGCTTTGGTCGCACCGCTGCGCCGTGTCTACGAAGGTCTTTGTTCGTTAGAAGTCGATGCGTTGATTTCGATCGGTGGCGATGACACGCTGAAAACGGCCAACAAGATCAAGATGTTTCAAGACAACTTGCCCGAGGGCGCTCGCAAGTTCCCCGTCATCCACTTGCCGAAAACGATTGACAACGATTACTCGGGAATCGATTTCACGTTCGGTTTCTTCACAGCGGTTGAAACGCTTGCCGAAGAAATTCGCAACCTGAACTACGACGCCGCAGCCGGTCGGGCGTACTTCCTTTGTGAAGCGATGGGCCGAAGCGCCGGATGGTTGGCTTACGGTGCGGCCATTGCTGGCGAAGCGTCGATGGTGTTGTCGGTCGAAGACATCAAGGGCAGCCTAGCGGAAGACGAAGTCATCAACGTTGAAACCGGTGCGACTCGTAAAGTCATGGCGATGGACCGCGTGATCGATCGCATGGTCGACATGATGTTGGCTCGCGAACGCGAGGGCCGCGAGTACGGAACGATCGTGGTGGCCGAAGGCATGGCCGAGTTCTTGCCGTCGAAGTATTTGGAAGGCGTTAGCCGAGACGACCACGGTCACATCAATATCGCGTCGATCAACTTTGGTGCCATGATGGCGTCGCTGTTGGCGGATCGTTACAAGGAACGATCGGGCAAAGTTCGCAAGGTCAACGGTTTGCAAATGGGCTACGAAGCCCGTTGTGCTCAGCCGCATGCCTATGACGTCATGCTGGGTTCGCAGTTGGGCGTCGGTGCTTATCGAGCGCTCGTCGAAGAAAAGCTAAACGGTGTGATGGTTTCGGTTTCCGGACAATTCAATCTGCACTATGTGCCGTTCGAAGAATTAGTCGACCCCAAGACGTTAGTCACCAAGGTCCGTTACATCGAAACGTCCAGCGATTTCCATCGCCTGGCAAGGTTCTTGGAAACCTGCGTCGACAGTTGAGGTCGAATCGGGCGTAGTATCGGAAACGAATTCGCCGCCGCTGGAAATAGTAGAACGATTGTCTCAATCGTTTGGGCTGCAGCGAGCGATTCTTGTTCCAAACGATAGAGACAATCGTTCTACTCTTTGATGATCGGCCCCGCGTGTTGCGGGCCGGCACGGGACGGTGGTGATGGTTTTAACCCTTGATTTGAGGCTTTTGCCGTTCACAAGTTTGCCTGAGTGTCGCGGGTTGGTCCTGGGTGATTAGAATGGGCGGGTTGTTAGTCCTGCCTGTTTCCCACCCTTGAAGAATCCGACATGCGCCGTCATTTCACCGCGTTACTGATTGCCTCTACGCTCTCCACGCCGCTTTTTGCTGCCGACGATGCAGCCAAACCCGCAAACAACGGCAAAGGGCCTGCCTACACGGCACCACCGACCGACGATGCGAACTATCCATTGTTGGGCGAATTCGTTGGTGAGATTTCGACGGGCGAAGATAAAAAAGAGATTCTTGGGCTGCAGATTCGTCCGGTGGGCGGCGACAACTTTGACGCACTTTCTTTCACCGGCGGGCTTCCCGGGCAACCCGAATTTGGTGGCGAGCCGATTCGATTGATCGGTCGTCGCAGCGGTGACATGGTGGTCTTGTCGGGTGGTCCTTGGGCGATGTTCGTTTCGGCCGAAGGTTGCACGCTGGTCGACCGCGAAGGCACCAAGCTCGGAAAGCTAGAACGCGTCACGCGAACCAGCCCGACGATGGGAGCACCGGCGCCCGAGGGAGCGACGGTCTTGTTCGACGGAACCAGCGTCGACCAGTTCACCAACGCATCGATGACCGACGATGGGCTGTTGATGGCGGGCGCGGATTTGGAACCGATGTTTCAAGATTTCAATTTGCACGTCGAGTTCCAACTGCCGTACATGCCCGAGGCATCGGGGCAGAGCCGCGGTAACAGTGGTTTGTATTTGCAAAGTCGGTACGAGTGTCAAGTGTTGGACTCGTTCGCTCAGGATCCAGTGTTCAACGGTTGCGGTGCGCTGTACCGATTCAAGAAGCCTGACTTGAACATGTGCTTTCCGCCGCTGACGTGGCAAACCTATGACGTTGTCTTCACGTCGCCTCGTTGGGCGTCGGACGGCACCAAGATTCGCAATGCTCATGTGACGTCGTGGGTCAACGGCGTCAAAGTGCAAGACAACGTGCCATTGCCAGCACAGACGGGCGCTGGCAAAGACGAAGCACCAACGTTGCTGCCGATCAAGTTGCAAGACCACGGTGACCCGGTCCGCTATCGCAACGTGTGGTTGGTCGATCGCGGTTTGACGATGGTTGATTTCCCGATCGAGCCGACTGCCGAACAACTTGCTGCAGCGGAGAAAGCGAAAGCCGACAAGGCTGAAATCGCAGCGGCTGAAAAGAAGGCCAAGGCCGATGCAAAGAAGAAAGCCAAAGCGGACGAAGAAGCCAAGAAGGAATCGGAAGCGGTCGAGAAAAAGTAGTCTGACGGGTCGCTGCACGTCCAGGTAGCGAAACTCGTTGGGCAGTTTGTTGATTAAATCAGCCGGAACGCGCCAGCGTCCGGTTCTGCGGCGTTAACCGTGAGCTATCGGTTTGTTGATTTAAGTGCCAGTTGGCACTCGCATTGATTTGCCGTTTGATAGTCCCGAGATCGCCGGACGATTGCTGTGCAATATCGTCGCCATCCGGCTCCGGTGTGTGTTTTTGCGCATGGCGCGCCGGAGGCGAGCATGACGATGGCGTTGCTGATTCCTAGACCATTCTTGGCGACGTTCACTGCGCTTTTAGTTCGGCCTGTCGTAGAGCTTCGGCGAGTTTTTGGATTTGGGTGACGTCGAGTTCTTCGGCTCGGGCCGTTTCGCCGTGGCCGAGCGACTGCAGCACTTCGTCGACCTGGCTCTTGTCCAGACGTCCTTTGAACGCGCTGATCACGACTGAACGTAAGTACTTGCGGCGGTGAAAGAACAACGCTCGGACGGTCGTGTGGAAGTGTTTGATGTCTTCGAACTGTGCCCGTCGCTCGGGCTTATGATCCAGCCGAATCACTGCGGAATCGACATTCGGGCGAGGCCAAAAGACGGTCGGCGGCAAGATCCGTACGATCTCGGCATCGCACAGTGATTGGATCCAAACGCTCAGCGCGCCGTAGTCTTTCGATCCTGGGCCGGCGATCATGCGGTCACCAAGTTCTTTTTGAATTGTCACGACGATCACATCGGGCGCCGGCGATTCGTGCAGCAGGTTGCTGATGATCGGCGTGGCGACGTTGTAGGGCAGGTTAGCGACCAACAAGAACCGAGCTTTGTCGCCAATGCGAGCCATCGCGTCGCGAATGTTTTCCATGATTTCGGGACGTAGCGTGTTTTTGTTCTTCAGAGCGTCGCCGTGAATCATTTTCACGTTTGGGCGACCCGCCAATTCCTCGCTCGCCATCTGGTGCAAGTTGTTGTCGATCTCGACCGTCAAAACCGCACCGGCTTGATCGCTCAGCCGTGACGTCAACGATCCGACTCCTGTGCCGATTTCCAGCACCACGTCGTCCTTGCGAATTTCGGCTGATCGGGCAATCAAATCAACCAGGTTCAAGTCGATCAGAAAGTTTTGGCCAAAACGCGAGACCGGACGCAGGCCCGCTGCGGCGAGTCGCTTGGAGAGATAGGTCGCAGTTTGGCGTGGCTGATTCATAACGTGGCAGGACGACTTGAGTTGGTGTTGATGGGAAAGCTTGGGCTGGTGTTGAAGGGAAAGACCGGGATCGGGCGCACCTAACCTCGATTGACGACCGCTCGCTCGACGTACTTGGCCAACAGATCGGTTTCCAAGTTGACTCGGTCACCAACCTTGCGGTTTCCAAGCGTTGTGACGGTCAGAGTGTGGGGGATCAAGGCTACCGTAAACGTGTCTTCGGTCACGTCGACCACGGTCAAGCTGATCCCGTCGATCGCGATGCTGCCCTTCGACGCGACTTGCGACGCCAATGGCGAGGGCATGCTGAACCGCAGATTGGCCCACGGTGGATCGTCAACCCGCTCGACCAGATTGCCGACGGCATCGATATGTCCGGAAACATAATGACCGCCCATTCGGTCGCCGACGGCCAAGGATCTTTCTAGGTTGACCTTGGATCCGACCGTTTGCTCACCCAGATTGGTACGCGAGAGCGTCTCGGCACCGGCTTCGAAATCTAGTTTCGTGCCGTCGATCGCGACCACGGTCAGGCAGCAACCGTTGATGCAGATGCTGTCACCAATGGCGGCATCCTCTGCCACTAACCCGGCATCAACGGTGAAACGTTTGCCCGGATCCTGGTTCACGACATTGACGATCGTGCCAAGCGTTTCGACGAGTCCGGTAAACATGGGCGGGAAAGTGGGGTGTGAGGGGTTCGGATGGGCGAAATCGCATGGCTCGAAATTGCACTACGCCTAGCCAGTTTGGCAGCGATGCTACAAAATGCCAGCCCGTAAACCACCAAACACTTTACCCTTTCCAGCTTTCACGAGACCTCTCATGACTTTGATCGAAGCCATTCACGCCCGCCAAATTCTCGACAGCCGCGGTAACCCGACGATCGAATGCGAAGTCCTGTTGTCGGACGGTTCGCACGGACGGGCTGCGGTGCCCAGCGGTGCCAGCACCGGAATGCACGAAGCCTGGGAACTGCGTGACGGCGACAAGAACGTATTCATGGGCAAAGGCGTTTTGACGGCAGTCGATAACGTCAACGAAAAGATCGCCGAAGCGCTTGAGGGCATGGACGCGACCGACCAAGCCGGCATCGACAAAGCGATGATCGACATGGACGGCACGCCAAACAAAAAGAACTTGGGCGCTAACGCGATCCTGGGCGTTTCGCTGGCCACCGCTCACGCTGCGGCTTCGTGTACTGGACAACCGTTGTACCGTTACCTCGGTGGCGCCGGTGCTCGCATGTTGCCAGCCCCAATGATGAACATCATCAACGGTGGCGAACACGCCGACAACAACGTCGACGTTCAAGAATTCATGGTCATGCCACTGGGTTTCGAACGTTTCAGTGACGCACTTCGCTGCGGCACCGAAATTTTCCACAACCTGAAAAAGGTTCTGACCGAAAAGGGTTACAACACAGCCGTCGGTGACGAAGGCGGTTTCGCGCCGGACTTGAAGAGCAACCAAGAAGCTCTCGATGTGATCATGACGGCGATCGACAAAGCGGGCTACAAAGCTGGCGAACAAGTCTGGATCGCACTCGATGCCGCATCGACGGAATTCTACGACAAAGCGTCGAAGACTTATTCGATCGACGGCAACAAGATGTCGGGCACCGAAATGGTCGACTTCTTGGCTGGTTGGTGCGACAAGTATCCGATCTGCAGCATCGAAGACGGCTGTGACGAAGACGACTGGGATACCTGGAAGAAGCTGACCGACAAGATCGGCAACAAGGTTCAATTGGTCGGCGACGACTTGTTCGTTACCAACGTTGACCGTCTGCAACGCGGAATCAACGAAGGCATCGCGAACAGCATTCTGATCAAGGTCAACCAAATCGGAACGCTGACCGAAACCATCGACGCGATCCAGTTGGCTCACCGCAACAACTACACTTCGATCAGCAGCCACCGTAGCGGCGAAACCGAAGACTCGACGATCGCCGACTTGGCGGTTGCTTTGTCGACGGGACAAATCAAGACGGGTTCGGCAAGCCGAAGCGATCGGATGGCCAAGTACAACCAACTGCTTCGCATCGAAGAAATGTTGGGCGACACGGCACAGTACGGCGGTCCCGTCTTCGCGGCCAAGTTGGGCAAGTAGATCGCCAGATCGAAGGTCGCAAGGCACGGCATGTGATAAGATGAGGCGGCGTTTGCTGCTTTGTCTCTTTTCCTAAACCGTGTGGTTGCTGCCATGAACGACATGCTCGCCGAACAGCCTTGGATCGTTTCAATGATGCTGGCGTTGGTGGGCGGGGCGCTGGTGTACGGTTGGTTGCAAACCGGCAAGAAGCCAGCGGCGGTCATGGGAGGCATCGCGTTTGCGTTGATCCCCGTGGCGTTTATGGTCGCGTCCAACTGGCAAACCGATCGCGAACAAATCGAAGCGTTGATTTACGAAACCGCGGACGCGGTCGAGCGAAACGATTTTGAACGTGCCTACCAAATCATCGGCGACGAGAAAGCCGAAGCGATGGCCCGGCAAGAATTGCCGCAGTTCGAATTCACGATGGCCAAAGTCAACAAGTTGCGCTCGATTGTGATGGTCGAAGGATCGTCGCCCAAAGAAGCGGACGCGGATCTGTCAGTCAAAGTCGACGTCAGCACCAAACGTGGCGGCATCAAGAACATTCGAGTCGTTCGAGCGTTAGAGCTGCGTTTTCGTAAAGAGGGCGATCAATGGCGAGTCGTCCAGTACCGCCACTCGCCGATCGCCGGCGGGCCCGATCAATTCTCGACACCGTAATTGTTGGTCGAGTTTCAATAGTCCTCCCCAGCGGAATGGTTACGTGACCGAGTCATCTTCGTCGCCGGCAGACGATCCGTCGGCGCCCCCGTCCGATTCTGATTCCGATTCTGATTCACCGTGCATCAACGTTTGCGCTATCGGTGTCGATGGCGTTTGTCTTGGATGTCACCGGACCTTGGACGAGATTGCGGTGTATTCGCAATTGACAGCCGATCAGCGCCGGGCGGTCAATCTGCGGGCGATCGAGCGTGGCAAATGTGATGATTCTGACGCTTGATCAGTCGGGTTGATTGATCGCTTCAATCGCTAGCAGTGGAACGGAGTGGGAATCGATGCCGCGGTCGGCGGTGGTTTGCCGATGGAACCGAAGACGGTAATCCAAACCAGGTTCACTCATCGCATGGCGGACAATGGCAATGCAAGTTCAACCCGTTTCACCCGAGCGTTTGATCGCACGCATGGCTTTGGCCGATGTGCAAGAGTTTCTAGCCGAACTGGAATTGGCGTCCACATCGCGTGACGCGGCGAGGTTCAAGAACTTAGTGTTCCAACTCGGCAGCCTAGAACTAGCCATCGAAATGGCCGGTGGTCCCGCGCAAAGCGACTCTGACATCCGTATCGCAGCGTGATTACGACCGCTGTTCTTGTGGCTTTGGCGGCAATCCGGGTTGCCTATCAAAAACGACAAGCCAAGTCGTAGTGGCAATCTACCGTAGTGCGGGCTGCCAGCCTGCATCATGCCAAACGCCCCAGTCGTTGAACCAGCGCACAAAAAAAGGGCCGACGATCCAGTGGAACGCCGACCCTTTTCAGTCGTCTCAACAAGTCACACTTGGTGACCGAGAGGTTTGATTAGCAACCGCAGCCACAATCGCTGGCAGGTGCAGCACAGCCACAGCCGTTGTCGGCACTTGCCGAACCACAGCCGTTGCTGATGACTTCGCTCGAAGCACCGCAGCCGCTGCTGACAGGAACTTGAACTTCTTGTGGGACCATGATGGTCTTGCAAACTTGAACTTCCTTTTGAACTTGGACTGGGACACACACGGTGTAGTCTTCGGTCTTCGTTTCTGGCACTTGGTCAACAACGGTGACGGTGTAAGGAACTTCTTCGTTGACCGTATCGAATTCGGTGACGGTGTAGTCACGAGTCTTCGTGGTCGGAACCATAACGGTAACGTTACGAGTACGAGTTTCGCTCTTCATGGTCGTCTGTGGGACCATGCGAGTACGAGTTTCGGCAACCATCTTGCAGACGACTTGATCGCGGCTGCGAGTTTCGGTCGTGTAGCTGGTGCGATTCTCGGTACGAGTACGTTGCTCGGTACGGGTCTTGTTGACCAAGTACTCTTGAGTACGTTCTTCTTGACGGCACTTTTGGATCGCAACTTGGCGAGTGCGTGTTTCTTGACGAGTCTTCGTCACAGGAACGCTGCGAGTGCGAGTTTCGGTGCGAGTCTTCGTGACTGGAACCATACGAGTCTTCGTTTCGCTACGGTACTTGGTCACGGTAACAGGACGAGTGCGAGTTTCGCAGCGAGTCTTGGTGACGTTGTAAGTGTAAGGAACTTGGACTTGTTCAGTCTTGTAAGTCGTGTAAGCGACTTGTTCGGTGATCAGGTTTGGAACCCAAACTTGACGTTGAACGATGGTCGTGCAAGGAGCTGGTGCAGGTGCAGGTGCACCGCATCCGCAACCAGCGTCAGCAACAGGAGCTGCGCCACAACCACAATCGGCAACAGGAGCTGCACCGCAACCGCAGTCAGCAACCGGAGCAGCTTCGCAGCCACAAGTAGCAACAGGAGCTTCGCAGCCACAAGCAGCAGCAGGTGCACCGCAGCCACAGTTGCCAGCGTTACGACGACCCAACAGGCCACCGAGTAGACCGCGGAACAATCCACGACGACCGTTGCTGCTAGCAACGTTTCCGCTCGAAAGCGACGACGTTGGAACTTCAACGCTCTCGCAAACGAAGCTACCAAGGTCCTTGGTGACGTTGCGGAACGATTGAACTGGAACGCGTTGGCAAACTGTCTTAGTTCCGGTCATCGTTTCGGTGTAAGGAACGTTGACGGTGTACGAAACTTCGCTGGTTTCGGTGTAAGGAACGTTGACCGTGTAAGTTTGTTCAACTTGCTCGGTGTAAGGAACGTTGACCGTGTAGGTCTGTTCGACGTTCTCGGTGTAAGGAACCGTAACGGTGTAGTTTTGGTCGATCGTTTCGGTGTAAGGAACGTTGACCATGTAGGTTCGCGTTGCAGTTTCTGTGTAAGGGACACAGACGCTGTAAGGAACTTCGACTTGAGTCGTTACAGGGACTTGAACGGTGTAAGGAACTTGGA
>JBAUHR010000240.1:0-1545 GCA_049680385.1 Rubripirellula sp.
ATTCCACACCTGGAAAAAATGACCCAGACCGGGATAATGTCCCCGATATCGGTTTTATCCAGGGCAAATCTCCTGTTACTTAATATTGTTCATGGCAGGAGACGTAACGCCATTGCAACTCACGACGATTGAACTTGACGGTCACGAGTCCGGAATACGCGGCATCGCTTTTTCGTCGGACGGTCTATTCGCAACATCGAGCGATGACTGCACCGTGAGGCTTTGGAACCCACTCGAGCCAAGGGCAAGCCAGTGCTTGCGCGGGCATTCGGCGTCCACCTCAGGGCTGGCGTTCAGCCTCGACGGGACAATTATTGCATCCAGTAGTGCCAACGAGGTGATTCTCACAGCGGTCGCGACGGGTGAAGAATTAGTGAGGTGGGCGATCCCTGCGGCCATAGGACAAGCTCTAACATCGTTGAGATTCAACAGCGATGGCTCAAAGCTTGCGGGTGTGCACAGAAAAGATCGAGAATCTCACGGCTCGATTATTCTATGGGATGCTGGGACGGGACGCGAACTGGTCTGCAGGACGTTTGGCGAGTACATCAAAGCGATTTCATTTGACGGCGATGGCAATCTCGTGGCAGACACATATGAGGCCTCCGACAACTTGCGGGTTTACCGGTTGCGTGATATTGCTCGTGACGAGTGCAAGCTCTTCTTGGATATCAAGAGAGCGCGTGCCGGTGGTGTCCCCTATCGCTCGCCGACGGGACGCTTATTGGCTCTTGGAGACTCCTGTTATGGCTCGTCCGTAGAAATGTTCGACATCAACAACGGCATGGCGTTGTACAATCTAGATCCGCCTCCAATGTCGACGCCCAGCTTAAGCTTTTCTCCCGACGGCTCGATGTTCGCGTGGGGAAACGAATCTCCGTTGGCAAACTCGGACGACTGCAGGATTACGATACACGATGCTGACACCGGGCACCGAATCGGTGAAATGGATGGAATTAGATCGACGCACAGTTGTTCGTTTTCGCCGGACGGAAGGCAAGTGTGTGCAGTCTCCATGTCGGAGTCCGGGGCTTGGTTCTGGGATTGTCCGTCGGGAAACCTTGTTGCCAGGGCGCCAAATCATCGATACTCTGGCCTTTTCTTCCCTGATTGTCGATGGTTCGTATCCATTTATCCCCGCATCCGCCTATCGGAACTTCCTCGACTGGACTAACAGAGTCGAACAATGGCCATGAACCATCGCATGCACGGGAGCGGCGGTGGCCAGCGAATTTTGAAATCAACGCCAACTCCCGCCGCCCCGTGATGCGGGTCGTTCTCCCGCTCGTCTAAAGGCTGCCGAAGATCAACCTCTATGGTTCGTCTTGATCGAATGATGCGCTTGGCGAAGATCGAAGACTTCGAAATCTCGAACAAAGACTCGTTGATCGAAGGAATGTAAATGCAATGATCGCCCACAGGCTTCCAGTACGACGCAGGCTGACCTTTCTGAAAACAAACCCTTCGAGATGAACCGGATAGACTTCGCTAACCCCAATAACGAACAAATCGCAGGCTCCCAGCGCGACGCTGCCTGACCTTGCT
>JBAUHR010000241.1:0-2352 GCA_049680385.1 Rubripirellula sp.
GTGTCGTTGTCAAGTTTTTTTACATGTTTATCGTTTCTTTCTGGCAGCTCCGGTTTCGGGCCTTTTTTCTCCGGTCCCTTGGTTTCTTCCTGTCCATGACACCATCCCCAGCCACGCGGAGGAAGAAATGCTATGAGAGTCCTTGGCAAAGTGAAAATGGGACAGGCACTAACAAGTCTTGTTCGCGATCACTAGTTCCGGGCAAACTTGCCTTCTCAGCACAGTCGTTGGCTGCGGTTGTTTCCTCACCGACGGAACAAAGACGGATCGCCCGCCGAACCGACTGAGCCCGAGATCAACATGATCGTGTATGATTCCGATCGGCTCTCGGAGCGGCGGGTCAAACTGAGCAACTTGAGTTGGTGGATGCGACGTGCGGCCGAAAACGCTGCGCCCTGCAACAATGCCGAAGACGGAGTTACCGGTCACTTTTGGGAAGGTGGATACAAAGCGGTCGTGCTGCTCCATGAAGCCTTGCTGTTGGCCCGTTCGGCTTATGTTGACTTGAATCCAACCGTTGCAAGCACCATGAATCGCGGACAAGTGTGTGTCGCGACTTCCGCGTCGGCAGCCAAGGATGCCGAGATTGGCGGACGGCATACGGAATCAATCGATGATGCGACGACGTTCGATATAACCTTGCCGAAAGTGCCTTGTTTGATCAAGTCAGATTCGGATCGTTCACCAAGTCACGTTTGGAATACAATGCTGATTCCGTTGCTGCATATTCCCTGGCATTCCCGTTAGAGTTCGCGGAATCCTTCAGACGCTTCAATAGCTGACTCGCTCGCATGAAAGAATCGGACGTTTGGATTTTTAGCGACTCCAGCGACCTTCCCGGTTCTGTTGACTCGGCCCGCACTCACTCGGTGCCGTTGTTTCTAATTGTCTTGAGCGTCGTTGGTGTTTTCTTGACGTACGCGATCACGATCGTCCTGGCTCGGCATTTGAGTCCGGACGAATTCGACGACTACATTGGCGCAATCGTGACGGCTGGCTTGTTGGCGTCGATTGCCGAAGCTGGGTTCGGGAAGTATGCCTTGCGGATCGTCCCGGTGTACTGTGCAACACGCGACACTGCGTTGTTACGCGGATATATGCGATTTGCGATGTTCGGTGCGGTTGGTTTGGGAGTTCTGTTGAGCGTTGCAGCCGCCGGTGCTGAACTTTCGTCTTTGCGTGGCAGCAAGCTGACAACGACGTTGCTTGCGATTGCATTCTTGCCGGTTTTTGCAGCCGCCGGTGTGGTTGTCGATCTGTTGATGTCGCTTCAATTGTCGACAGTGGCGATGGTGCTTTCGCGGGTTGTCATGCCGCTGACGACACTCTCGTTGGTTGGGATCAGTATTCGTTTTTCCACGGTGACGCCCTTCATCGCGTTGCTGTGTTTTTCGGTGGGCAGTCTTACCTGTGTTGGGTTGGGAACGGCCATCGGCAAATTTCATTTGCGTTCCTACGAGTCGTCCGAGTCGCCGAAGTACAGTTTTGGACCGTGGATGATTAAAGGGCTGACGTATCTGTTGTTCTCGTTTTTGATCGCTTGGCTTTTCCGGTCGAGTTTGTTCATCGTTCACCACTTACCGCACGAATCCGATGCGTTGGCGATGTTGGCACCAGCATTTGAAACGGGATGTTTGGTGATTTTGTTGTCAAAGTCGATCGACAAGTACTATCAGCCGTCGCTGGCGATTGCGATGGAATCGGGTGACTGGGATGGAATTGTGCGACTTGGCCGCTCTCGTTTTCTGGTGCTCGGCGTTGGAATCATCGCGTTCATCAGCATTATTTTAGGCTTCGGTGATCGCATCCTTCGGCTGTATGGCAACCAGTATGCGAGTTCCTATGCCGAGCTGTGCTTGATCGCGATGGGATCGAGTGCGTGGACGTTGTTCTCGCTCGCGCCGACGTTCTTGTTGTTTTCGGAACAACGCAAATCGCTGCTTGCCTTGCTAAGCATTCACGCGGTGATGATGTTCACGCTGACGACCGTTTTGTTTTCGTGGTACGGCGCGATGGGAGCGGCGGTTGCTTATACCGTCACGATCAGTTCGTTCGCGACATGCAACTTGGTGGCTGCCAACCGCCACTTCGCTTGGTTGAAGCGAACGCAATTGTCATCAGGAGAGGCGATGCCAAGTTTGGCAAGCGCAGAGAGAGAACCAGCGAACGGTCGATAGACCAATCGATCGGCGGTGCATTTCGCGTTGGAAAGGCACCGCCGATGTTGATCGGAAGTATCGAATCTCGATTCGTCGCGGTTGGTTAGCGGCGTGCGATTCGTTTGGCGATCGCTGCACGCGAGAGCGGCATGATTTGCGCTGCCCCGCCTGCGTTGAACAGCAAGTCTTCGCG
>JBAUHR010000242.1:0-11184 GCA_049680385.1 Rubripirellula sp.
GCTGTAGACCGGGAACGGATCGAACAGGAAACGAATCGAAGCAAACGAATTGCCCGATGGTGCGCGAGTCGAGTAACCGTTTGCCAAAGAAGTCCCGGATGTCGTCGAAGCGTACTCGTCGTCCGAAAAAGTGTACGGCACTGTCGCGCCAGCAGGGTTTGGTGAACTGCCGCCGGTGTTGAGCACCGAAACCGTCAGCCCCTCGGCGATGTCAAAGAAACCGTTTTCGCGGGCACTGTTGTATTGGTACAAGCCGTAGTCCGCCGTGACACTGGCGCCCGGTGTGGAGATCAACGACAACGGTCCGCCTTCGCCGGTAAAAGGCTTCTTGACGTTGCTGCTGTATCCGCCCAAACAGAACACGAGCGCTTCGGCCGGATCCATGCACTGACGATAGTACTGGTAAGTCGAACCGATACGCGGATCAACGTTGCCAGTCGTCAACGACACACGGCTGTACGAGTCATCCAGGAACGTGTACTGAGCCAACAACTTCAACTCGTTGTCATCAATGTTCGGAAACGCCTTGCGATAGTGGCGTTCGACTTTCGACCAATCACTGAAGTCGGGCGGATAGTCGCCGTACTTCAACTTGTACGCCTCGAGCGCTTGGCCGACGACATCGATTTCAACCCGGATCGCAGCTTCCTTTGCGGTACTCAGCGCGCCGGTGATGGCCGGAATCGCGATCCCCGCAAGGATACCGATGATCACGATCACCGTTAGGATTTCGACGAGCGTGAAGGCGGCTCGCTTTCGGATGAGGTTTGCGTTCATGGCAGTCTGAATAGGGCTGAAGGATTTAGTTTTTGCGACGAGGTGTTAACAACAAAACGGTGAACAAGGACACCGCTGCGGGCTTCCCGTGGGGACTTCGGTGCGTTTGACGCGCACCGAAGCCCGACACGTTGCCCAATCTTCTTAGGACAATCCGGAGATCAGTTCGACCAACGGCATGAACAAACTAATGACGATGAAACCGACCGCGACGCCAAGGAACACGATCATCAGCGGTTCCATCAGCGCGGTCAGACCGTCCGTCATCACGCGAACTTCTTCGTCGTACGTGTCGGCAACCTTGTACAACATCGTGTCCAATTCGCCGGTCTCTTCACCGACGTCGACCATGTTGACGACCAGGTCATCGACGACTCGCGACTTGGCTTTGGTCGCACCGAACAGTGCGGACAACACGGCACCGCCAAGCGTGGCTTGCACGCCCAACATCGTCAGCGTTTGAACCATCGTGCCGTCATCCAGCTTGGTGCCCTTGGCCGTCAACGCGATGGACAGCAAGATGCAACCGGGGAACGCACCGAACATGGCCCAAAACACAAGCGACATCGGGTGCAGCCCCATCAAGCTGTGCTCTCGCAGCGGCTTGCTGATCACTTCACCTTCGCGAATCGCTTCGTTGGTTTTCTGGAACAACCGTTCGAACATGCCGTTGCCGGATGTTTCTTTGGTGATATTGATGGCTTCCAAAATCGGCACACCGGATGCCACCAACGTACCGAGCGTACGAGTGGTCCGAGCCAAAATATTCTTTTCGATCAGGCTGCCAAAGATCGGCACTTTGATGATGAACATGTCAAAGCCCATGCGTCCGTGACGGAACTTCCGCATCAACTTGACCAAGATCAACAAGCACACTGGCATCGCGATCAGCAAGAACCAGTAGCCCGCGATGTAGTTACTCATCGCGATCAACAACATCGTTGGTGCCGGCAATGACAAACCGAATTCTTCGAACATCGTTTCGAACGTCGGAACGATGAACAACATGATGAACGTCAAAATCGACGCGGCGACCATCACAACGATGACCGGATAGATCAACGCACCCTTGACCTTTCGCTTCAGCGATTCGGCGCTTTCAAGGAAGTCAGCAAGCCGCTGTAGAATCGTTTCAAGAGCACCACCGGCCTCACCGGCCTTGATCATGTTGACGTACAGGCGGCTGAACACCTTGGGTGACTTCGACATCGCTTCGCTAAGCGTCGAACCACCTTCGATTTCATCGCACGTGTCCATCAACGCATTCTTCAACTTGCCTGGCTTGGCGTTGTTTTCAAGAATTTTCAGACTGCGCAGAATCGGCAAACCAGCGTCCTGCAAAATCGACAACTGGCGAGTGAACGCACAGATGTGTTTTGTCTTGGCACCACCGATCGTGAAGCTACGCTTTTTGCCACCCTTGCCAGTCGCAGCAGCCTCACCGGCCGCCTGCTTCTTGACGGAGATCTTCGTAACGAAGTACCCCATCTGGCGAATAGTGGTTTGCGCCTCTTCTTCGTTGGCGGCATCGATCTCGTCCCGGATCTCTTGTCCGGTCGCATCCATCGCTTCGAATTGATAAACAGGCATGGGAGAGCAAGGGGTTAGGAGTTAGGTATTGGGTGTTAGGAAAGGACGGAACTTGAGTGTCGTCAATCGGCGATTCGGCAGCGGACGGCTGCGGTGAAGCTGTTGAGCATGCGTTTGACTTCCAAGAGCTGCTCTTCCAGGTTTCGGTGTTTTTCCGGATCGATGTAGTCGAGGTCGCGAGCAAGGATCAGTTGGTATTCGGATTCGCTGGCCGACCCCATTGCGATGTCGCAAAAGTGGGCCAGGTCTTTGTCGGTTCGTCGTCCGCAGCCTTCGGCCAAGTTGGTCGGCACAGAAGCAGACGAACGACGAATTTGTGATGTCAAACCGAAACGCTCATCGCTTGGGAACTGACGAGTTGCGTTGTACACGTTCAGAACAAACGCATGCGACTTTTCCCAAACTTTCAAATCTTTGAAATCTCGCATCACAAACCCAAACTTTCAATTTCCTAAAACCTAATCCCTAACACCTAAAACCTATTTTCTAATCTTCAACGGTTTCGCGGATGACTTCGTCGAGTGTGGTGACACCGTCTGCGGCGACGGCCATGCCGAAGTCTCGCAGCGATACCATGCCGGCTCTTTCGGCTTCGGCTCGCAGTTCGTCGGTCGATGCGTTGGTCAGCACCATTTCACGCAGTTTGTCGTTTAGCAGCATCAATTCGAACAACGCGATCCGGCCCTTGTAGCCTGTGTTGTTGCAGGCATCGCAGCCGGTGCCCTTGAAGAACTTTTTGCCCTTGATCGCTTCTTTTTCGATGCCCAAGTCGAACATCATCGCGCTGCTGACGCGTGTTTCTTCGCGGCACTTTGTGCAGATCCGGCGAACCAATCGCTGAGCCAGGATGGCTTCGACGGTCGCACAAATCATGAACGCCTGGATGCCCATGTCTTTCAACCGAGTAACGGTCGCGGCTGCACTGTTGGTGTGCAACGTGCTGAACACCAAGTGACCGGTCAACGCCGCTTGGATCGCGATTTCGGCCGTTTCCAAGTCACGAATCTCGCCGACCAAAATCGTGTCCGGATCTTGTCGCAAAATCGCCCGCAGGCAACTGGCGAACGTGACACCGACGTCCGAGTCGATCGGAATTTGGATGATGCCGTCAATGTCGTATTCGACCGGGTCTTCGGTCGTGATCAGCTTGTCGCCGATGTGGTTCAGTTCGGACAGCGACGAGTACAGCGTCGTCGTCTTGCCCGACCCCGTCGGCCCAGTCACCAACACGATGCCGTTGGGGCGATCGATTGCCGCACGAAATCGCGTCATCATGTCTTCGTCCATGCCGACATTGCCAAGCGAAAGGTTGACCACCGATCGGTCAAGCACTCGCATGACCACCGACTCGCCAAAAATCGTTGGCAGCACCGAAACGCGAAGGTCGACCGGGTGACCACCGACCATCAATTCGATCCGGCCGTCCTGCGGCATGCGTCGTTCGGCAATGTCCAAGTCGGCCATGACCTTGATCCGCGTCGTGATCGCGAACGCCAAGTGACGTGGCGGCGGGACCATTTCGTACAACACACCTTCGGCCTTGATCCGAATGCGGAACTCATCTTCAAACGGCTCGAAGTGAATGTCCGACGCGTGGTCTTTAATCGCCAGCAACAAAACCATGTTCAACAGCTTGCGAACTGGCGCCGAGTCGGCAAGAGCGGCTGCATCGGTGATGCTGAACTTCTCTTTCTCGAGCGCCGAGACCATCGTCTTCAGCTCTTCGTCGTCGGCCAGCGACTGGACCAACTTTTCAACGCTCTCGGATTCGCTGTCATAGTGGCGCGTGATCGTTTGTAACAGGTCGCGTTCGGTCGCGATGACCATGTTGATTTCGTAGCCCAAGAACGTTCGCAACTCGTCCTGGATCGACAGATTTTGCGGATCGCAAGTGGCAACGGTCAAAGTGTTTGACTTCTCGTCGAACGCCAGCGGAACGATGCGATAAAGCTGGGCCATCGTTTCCGAGATCTTCTCCAACACGCCTTCGCCAAACGTCGCATCCTCTAGAGACACCGTTTGCATCGACATCTGCTCGGCGAGCGCCTGGATCAACTGCTCGTCCGTGATCAGCGTCATGTCCTCGGCGATCTTGCCCAGCAAGGTACCGGGCTGCTGCTCTTGTTCTTCCAAGATAATCACGAGCTGCTCGTCGGTTAAAAAACCGAGGTCAACGAGGATCTGTCCGATGCGTCGTGATGCCATGAGGAGAACAGGTGTTAGAGATTAGGTGTTAGGTATTAGGGAACGGCTTAAGAACATTGGATTTAGATTTTTCCTAAAACCTAAAACCTAATTCCTAAAGCCTACTTTTCTTCGGGAACCGGGATCGGGTCGTCGCCTTCGCCTCGGCGGCTGGTGACGATTCGCTTTGCCAGGTCATCAGGGCGGTGGGCTTTCCCCAACGCGTCCTCGACCGTGATCGTTTCTTTCTTCCAAAGTTCGAACAGCGTGTCGTCCATCAACTGCATGCCGAACTTGGCACCGGTTTGCATCGAACTGTTGATTCGGAAAGTCTTGTTTTCGCGAATCAAGTTCGAGATACCCGGCGTGACCACCAAGACCTCGTAAGCAGCCACTCGGCCACCGCCGATCTTTGGCAACAAAGTTTGTGCGACCACGCCGATCAGGGTCGACGCCAACTGAGTTCGAATTTGGTCTTGAAGGTTGCCGGGGAACGCATCGATGATCCGGTTGACCGTGCCCTGGGCGCTGTTGGTGTGCAGCGTGCCGAACACGACGTGACCCGTTTCCGCCGCACTGATCGCCGCTTCGATGGTTTCGAGGTCACGAAGCTCGCCGACCAGAATCACGTCCGGGTCTTGCCGCAAAGCTCGCCGAATCGCTTCCGAAAAACTGGGCACGTCGACACCGACTTCGCGTTGGTTGATCGTCGACTCGATATGGTCGTGATAAAATTCGATCGGGTCTTCGATCGTGATGATGTGGTGGTCAACGGTCTCGTTTAGCAGGTTGATCAGCGACGCCAGCGTCGTCGATTTCCCCGAACCGGTCGGCCCCGTCACTAAAAACAGCCCCCGCGGACGGTGAACCATTTTCATGATCGCATCGGGCAAACCAAGTTGCTCGGGCGTCAGCTTGTCGTTGGGAATCTGTCGCAGCACCATCGAGATGAAGCCACGCTGTTTGAACACCGAAACTCGGAACCGAGCCAAGTCGCCGAACGCGAACCCAAAGTCGGTCGAGCCGGCTTCCTGCAGTTCTCGCTGGCATCGCTCCGGCGTGATCGACTTCATCAACTGGACAGCGTCTTCGCCTTGCAAGACCTTTGTTTCTAACTTCCGCATCCGTCCGTGCAGACGGAACACTGGGGGCTGACCAACGACAATATGAATGTCGCTAACGCCCTGCTTGATCGCAGCCTGAAGCAGTTTGTCGATCAGGACGGTTGCCATGGATTTCGCTTTCGAAAATCAGATCGGCTGTTCGTGGCCCCGCGACTGTGCTCGCAGGAGTTCCGACCATTCCCGGCGAACAGCGTCGCCCGGCCACGTATTTGATTGCAATTGAGATAAGAGCCGAGCGAGACAGGCCGTCATGGCCGCTGCTCAACATTGCTATTATTGCTATGAAACTGCCGGAGGCCAGAAAAACTGCCTTTGAGAGCCAAGAAGGCGGCAGAAATCGCCCGGCCTCGTGAAACGACAGCGGACCAACAGGGGCACCCTACGCAGCCCTGCGACTCCGATCGAGGGGCACGCGACACCCTCTTTGGATGACAGGCCTGGATGCACCCCGCGAGCGGAGTCGCGGGGCCACGTCGGGTTGCCCGGAAATTGCCCGAAAACCGGCTTTGGCCGGCCGGATTACAGCGAGTCCAGGTCCTTGACGATGTGGCTGAACGCCAGGTCCTCTTGCTCGGTTTTCTTGGCCACTCGGTAGACCTCGTCGAAGCTGGTAATTCCACGCGTCGCCTTCAGCATGCCGTCGGCGTAAAGCGTTGACATGCCGTTTCTTATGGCTTCAACACGCAGCTCTTTGGTGTCCGCATTCTTGAACATCAATTCGCGGATTTTTCCGTTGATCAACATCAGCTCGTAAATGCCGATCCGGCCTCGGTATCCCGACCGTCCACAGTACGCACAACCCTTGCCTCGCATGAAGGTCGCCTGCTTGACCATTTCGGGCGGAATGCCGGTCTCCTCCAGCACCGCCGCAGAAGGCTTGAACGGCACCTTGCAGCGGGGGCAAATCGTCCGCACCAACCGCTGGGCCAGGATCGCGATCACCGAACTTGCCACCATATACGATGGTACACCGATGTCCACCATCCGTGACACAGAACTGGGCGCGTCGTTCGTGTGCAGCGTACTGAATACCAGGTGTCCAGTGAGTGAGGCCTGGATTCCCATCGATGCGGTCTCGTGATCCCGCATCTCACCGACCAGGATGATATTGGGTGCCTGACGCAACATCGCGCGAATGATCAGGGCAAAGTCCAATCCGATGCCGTGCTTCACTTCGACCTGATTGATACCCGGCAAGTAGTACTCGACCGGGTCTTCGGCGGTGATCACTTTTCGGTCCGGACGGTTCAGCGCATTCAGGGCCGCGTACAGCGTCGTCGTCTTCCCCGACCCGGTCGGACCTGTCACCAAAATGATTCCGTTGGGACGACGGATCAGCGAGTTGAAGTTGCGGAAGTCACGCTCGGACAGACCCAACTGACGCACACCAACTTTGATGTTGTCCTTGTCCAACAGCCGCATGACGACCGAGGACCCGTGATTGGTGGGGATGATGGACACCCGAAGGTCTAGCTGTTTGTCGCCGACGGTGATCTTGATCCGGCCGTCCGTGGGACGCCGTTTTTCGGAAATGTCGATTTTGGCCAGAATCTTGATCCGAGCGACAATCGCCGACAACATCCGGCGGGGAGCGTTTTCACGCTCGACACAAACGCCGTCAATTCGATAACGGATGCGAACCCGGTCCTCGAAGGGCTCGACGTGGATGTCCGAGGCTCGCAACTGGACCGCTTCGGCGATCATCAGGTTGACCAAGCGGATGACGGGCGCCGAGTTGTCGTCGACTTCCTCGGTCATCCCACCGTCACCGCCGCCATCGGTTTCGGTGAAGTCAATCGCCGTATCGGTGAACTCCTGCAACATACTGTCAGCCGATTCACCTTCGACCTGCCCATAGTACTTGTTGACCGCCCCCAGGATGGCGGACTTGGGCGCCAGGGCGGTTTCGATTTTACGATTGAGGATGAACCGCAGTTTTTCGACCGTTTCGAGGTCAAAGGGGTCGGCGATCAGGATCCGCAGGGCTCCGTCCTGTTCGCTAAACGGGATCACGTTGTTTTCCCGTGCGACTGATTCTGGCACCATTTCGATCACGTCATCGCTGATCGTGGTCGTCCGCAGGTCGACGTAGGGAATCTTGTGGTGCTTGGCCATCGCCTGAGCGACTTCTTCGGGCGTGCAGTACTCCATCTGGACAAGCACGTCACCAACTTCGGCGTTGGTCGTCTTGGCAACTCCTTCGGCTTCGGTCAATTGATCGAGGCTGATGATGCCGCCTTTAAGCAACAGGTCGGTGTAGTCTTTCATCGCTTGAGCCATGGTGCGAGTGTCTTGTCAGTAGATGAAGAAGATGAGAAGGGGGAAGTTGTGGCGAAAACACGACACAACTGTCCTTTGAGTTCGTACGGAAATTAGTTTGGAACAAGCGCTAAGCTGTCACTGCTGGTTCCAGCACAATCGACGGCCGAATCCGCAGCGAAAGCCGTCATAACTATCGGCGAATCACTGGCCAGGCCGAAACTCTGGACGAGTTTCGCTACCCGAAAACTGTGCTGTGACTAAGTACCAGGATACCATCGGGATCGGCAATCGTGGCATAGGAAAAGGGCGGGTTCCGGCGCTGGATTCCAATCAATGCGCCGCATGCCGCCTTACCAGTCCCAACTTCAGCGGCCAATTTGGATCGGTGCCTACAACAGCTTCATGAATTCTCGCATCCAGGCCGGGTGCGCGGGCCAGGCCGGCGCGGTCACCAAATTGCCGTCGACATGTGCCGAGTCCATGGTTGCTGCGGGAGCGACGTAGTTGCCGCCGCCAGCGGTGATTTCCGGCGCCACCGCGGGATAGCAACTGCACGCCCGGCTGCCCAGGACTCCGGCGGCGGCAAGGATTTGCGGACCGTGACAGATCGCAGCGATCGGCTTTTTGGCACCGTCAAAGTGCCGAACGATCGCCAGCACGTTTTCGTCCAAACGCAAATACTCCGGTGCCCGGCCGCCCGGGATCACCAAACCGTCGTAGCTGGCCGGATCGACCGAAACAAAGTCAGCGGTGATGGCAAACCGGTGCCCTGGCTTTTCGCTGTACGTCTGATGACCTTCGAAGTCGTGGATGGCGGTCGCCACCGAATCGCCAGCCTTTTTACCTGGACAAACCGTGTCGACCGTATGGCCGGCGCACAACAGGATCTGGTACGGCACCATGGCTTCGTAGTCTTCGACGAAGTCGCCAACGATCATTAGCAATCGGGACATCTTTGCTTTCTCGGGGTCGGGGAGGGCAGATTTGGAAACGGGAGATGATATGCGAGAGGCGGCAGTGGAGGCGTCTAGGATAACGTTTGCAGGGGCGGGCTTTGGTGGCGGTTTTCGGCGTGGTGGTTTTCGGCGTAGCGGTTTTCGCGGCGGCGTGGCGGTTCTCGCGGCGACTGGTTCAGCCGCTCGTCGTTTTATCGTCCCTTTATCGTCCCTGAGTGCAAAATTCGCCCGAGCGAACAACGACGACCTTATTTTTCGGGACAATCGTCGCGATCGCTCGTTAGATCGAGGAATCCGCAGTTGTTTCGTTCGCAGGCGCCGCTGGGGTTGGTTAAACTACCACTGGATCCTTTTCTTCCGTTTCTCGTTCTGACGCGAACCGCTATGCATCGCACTGTCGCCTTGGCCTGTCTGTTTTTGGCCGCCCCCATTTCCGTCAACCTTGCAAGCGCCGACGAAGCGTTGATGACAGCGAACGTCGCCAGTCGTCTGGGGCTCGTCGAAGCCTGGCAGCGAACGATCCCAATTCCCGTCGGCGCGTCATCGATCGCCGACCAGAAAATATTCGTCCACCAAGAGTCGCCGCACGTCTACGTCGAGATCGTCGCCGGCGCGGCACCAGCAGCCAAGGCCCCAGCCGCACCTGCGGCTGACGCTGAACCGACCATCGACACCGACCCGAAACCGGAAGCTGCCAAACCCGAACCAGCCGACGCCGCTAAAGTACTGATGCGAATCGCAGTCGGCACGCCGAACGCCCGCGGCGTCTCGATCGACCAGAAAGAAGCCGAGCGATTGGCGTCGAATGAAATCCGCCGGATGAAACGCCGCGGAATCCAAGCGACGATGCGAACGACAGAAGTCCAGCGTGTCGTCCTGTACTCGCTTGCCGATGACGGCACGCTCGAAGCCCGCGACGCCGAGACTGGCCGGCCAATCTGGATCGCTCAAGTCGGCGTGCAAGGACTGCACTTTGGTGAAATCGGCGTCGACGAAAAATTCGTCTCGGTCACCAACGGAGCCAACCTGATCCAAGTAGAAGCATCGACTGGCACGATCAATTACGAAGACCGGACCGGCAACGCGCCCCAGTTTGGCGTTGTCAATGCAGGCGACTTTGCGTTGATCGTGACCGTCGGCGGTGGGCTCGAAGGCTATCCGCTTTCCGACCCAACGATCGACCCGTTTCGTGAAATTGTCGCAGGCCGAGCGATGTCGCCGCCCACGACCTCGCCAACTTCGTCGCGCACTGCTTGGTCGACCGACCGCGGGTTCGTTTACGTGATGGAACTGCTCGGCAAACCATCGACCCTGTTTCGACTCAACACCAATGGACTCGTATCCGGCCGAATCGCAGCCGCTTCGGGCGACCGATTCTTCTTTGGATCGGACACCGGCCAAGCCTACGCCCTTCGCGCCACGCGCAGCGGTGACGTGATGTGGGTGGTCCCGTTCGGCGAACCGTTCTACGACAAACCAGTCGTGGTCGGCGAGCAAGTGATGATGCGGTCGACCTATGGCCGTGTATTCTCGATGAACATCGACAATGGCGACTTGACCTGGGACAAACCGGTTTCCAACATCGACCAGATGCTTGGCGGATTCGGCAACCAGTTGTTCGTCCGAACGATGGGCGGCTCGCTGTCGGTGATCGACGTCAAGACCGGCGAAACGACTGGCACATTCGCCAACGTACGCCCAGGCCATCTGCTGCCAAACACTCATACCGATCGTCTGTACTTGGTCGGCGAGTCAGGCGTGGTCCAGTGCCTGCGTCCAATCGATTCGGAATTGCCTAGGCTCAATGTCGCGCCGGACCGAAAACCAACCGAAGACGTGGCCACGGAGACAGAAACAGCCGAAAAGCCAGAGAAGAACGCTTTCGACCCTGGTTCAACCGACCCATTCGGCGCAACGGCTGACCCGTTCGGCGCTGGCGGCGGTGCCGATCCATTCGGTGCGGGCGGTGGAGCGGATCCGTTCGGCGACAGTGGCGCGGACCCATTCGGCGGCGGCGCAATGGATGACCCGTTCGGCAACTAAAGCCAAACGGACAGGAACGCAGCCGAAGCACGCGTCTGCGACACGGTTATCTTCCCATCCCACACCTCCCCCAAAGGAGGTCGTGTGGTTTCGAAGCCTTTTTCATCTAGGCGTTTACTTCACTCTCCCTCTGGGAGAGTCGAGCGTCAGCGAGGAGAGGGCTGAGCGCTGGAATCCTCCCCTCGCTTACGCTCAGGTCCTTCTCGAAAAGGACGGTGAAGCAAAACCGTACGACATCCCCGTAGGAG
>JBAUHR010000243.1:0-2184 GCA_049680385.1 Rubripirellula sp.
CCCCTTGGCGGCGAAGATCTTGGCAACGGCGTTCTCGTCCCACGCATTGGCCGCCAATCCATAGACCGTTTCCGTTGGCATCGCCACCAATTCGCCGCGGCCGAGCGCGTCGCACGCAGCGCTGAGCGATTCATCGTCAGGTGGACGTACGAGTGGAATGGTTGGCGACATGAACAGAAGGTATCGAAGCGGTACAAAATTCGAGAAGAACGCGTTGGTGGACGATTTGTTCCACTACGACGTCACCTCAAAAATAACTGATAGGCGGGATTCTGTGTCTCTTCGACGCAAGGGTATCCTAATTCGTTGACGAAGTTGTCGAAGATGGCTTGGTCAAATTGTTGAACCTGGATTCCGACCAGGATCCGTCCGTAGTCGGCGCCGTGGTTTCGGTAGTGAAACAAACTGATGTTCCAATCCGGACTCATACAGGACAAGAAACGTATCAAGACACCTGGGCGCTCGGGGAATTCAAATCGATACAGGCGTTCGTTTTGAATCGACGGACTGCGACCGCCAACCATGTATCGAACGTGCTCTTTGGACAATTCGTCATTCACCAAGTTAACGCACGCAAATCCACGGGATTCAAAGGATTGTGTGATGTCATTCGAGTCGCTTCGATTCTCGGTGGCCAATCCGACCAGCACATGGGCGTCGTTTTGGCCGGATAGTCGATAGCAGAATTCGGTGATGCGTCGCTGGCCAACGGTTTCGCACAGTTGTTTGAAGCTGCCTTTGGTTTCTGGGATCGTGACGGCAAACAGAGCTTCACGTTCTTCGCCCGCCTCGGCACGTTCGGCCACGAAACGAAGTCGGTCGAAGTTCATGTTCGCGCCACAGGTGATCGCGATCATGCTTTCGCCCTGGATCTGGTGCTCGGCGATGTACTTTTTCATGCCGGCGATCCCGATTGCACCGGCCGGTTCCAAGATGCTGCGAGTCTCTTCGAACGCATCTTTGATGGCCGCGCAAACCGCGTCGGTGTTGACGACGACAAAATCGTCGACCAATTCTCGCGTGATGCGGAAGGTCTCTTCACCAACGTATTTGACTGCGGTGCCATCGGAGAAAAGCCCAACGTCGGAAAGCGGAACTCGCTCGCCGGCTTTGACCGATCGCACCATTGCATCCGAGTCCGTCATTTGAACGCCGATGACACGCACTTCGGGACGCACCGCTTTGATGTAAGCTGCCACGCCGGATATCAAACCGCCGCCACCGATCGCGATGAAGACGCTGTGGATCGGGTGTTGGTGTTGTCGCAGGATCTCCATCCCGATCGTGCCCTGTCCCGCGATCACGTCGGGATCGTCGAACGGGTGGACGAAGACCAAGTGGTCACGTTGGGCCATTTCGGCTGCATGCGAGTGCGCGTCCGAATAGCTTTCGCCATGAAAGACGATTTCGCCGCCGAGGGTTCGGACAGCATCGGATTTCAATTTGGGCGTCGTCACCGGCATGACAATCACGGCGCGGCATCCGAGACGCTGGGCACTTAGGGCGACGCCTTGAGCGTGGTTGCCAGCCGAAGCGCAGACGACGCCGCGTTTGAGTTCCGCAGGCGACAGACGCGACATTTTGTTGTAGGCGCCGCGAAGCTTGAAGCTGAACACGGGCTGAGTGTCCTCGCGTTTGAGCCAAATCTGGTTGCCCAGTCGCGCCGATAGCTTGGGAGCCATTTCGAGCGGTGATTCAACTGCCACGTCATAGACACGGGCGGTGAGTATCCGCTGAAGGTAATCCAAGAGTGTTTTTTCCATGCCCGCTATTCTGGCCTAAGGCCAGGAAATCGCAACTCGAATAGGTAAGGGGGAATTGTCGAACCTGTATCGTTGAACGACGCTGAGCAATCCGACCGTACGAGGCCCCGACTTGATTTCGTATAGGGAGTGATGGAAACTGGCGAACCGCCCGAAAAAACAGGAAAAACAAATGCCAGTTGAATCGAAGTCGTCCGAGCGTTTGCGTGATGAAATCGCGATGTTGGGCAATTTGCTCGGTGAAACGATTCGCGAAATTGCCGGCGACGACGCACTCTACATTGTGGAAGACTTGCGACGTCTAGCGTGGGACAATCGCAGCGGGCAACCGGCCGCGGCAAACCGATTGAGCGGATCGATCGCGTCGCTATCGCCGAGCCAACTGAGCGTTGTGATTCGAGCGTTCAGCATCTTCTTGGAC
>JBAUHR010000244.1:0-1722 GCA_049680385.1 Rubripirellula sp.
ATATCAGCGACACCAACAGTGGGGATTCGCTGGTCGGTGTCACCGGACAGGGAGCAGGTGGACTGAGTGATCCCGGCGAGTCACTTACTTTCAGTTATGCATCAGGTTCGGTGGCTCTGGGTGATCCGGGAACGGGAGCAGCAGTGAATTTTATCGGCTTCCGAAATCTCCGATTGTCGAATTTTGGCGACGACGATGACCAGAACTCAGGCACCGGTGAGACTGCCATCATTTCCGGCGCTTTGTCGGGGAACGGCACCTTCAACGATGGCGACCAGTCGTCTTTCGATTCATTGAACGCGTTGGGCAACTCATTGACGTTCACGGTCGGTGCTGGCAACACCGGTGACAATTTTTTTGTGCAACGAGTCGGTGCGCGGATCGAGTTCCAGGGTGCCACGGCGGTGCCTGAAATTTCTTCTCTGGCGATGTTCGGCGTTGGGGCAATTCCCCTGTCGTTTTGGCGAAAGCGTCGTGCGAAGCTCGTCAAGAAAACGCCCCATTGCAAAGCTAGGCACGCGTAGGGAATCAACGCTACCGCAGCTTTGATGAGTCGCGGCGAGGCTTGATCGTTTCGTCGATAGCCCTGCCCTTTTTTGTTGCTTTATTGTCAGATGTTGGTTTGACGACGGGGGCGTTGTTCCTGGGCAGGAAAGGTTTTAGTTCTGCAATGACGGCTTTGGCTTCTTGCGGAGTTGACTGGATCAGGTTGGTCCATTCCATCGGGTCGTTTTCAAGGTTGTACAGTTCGTCGACTCCGTTGGCTCGGGTGATGTAGTGCCACTGTTCGGACGTCACGCTGTGATTGCCCTTTCCGGCCGTCGTGATGGTCGGTTGCCAGTCGAGACTCGGGTCATTCAACAGCGGCACGATGGACTTTCCGTCTAGCTTCTTGCCGGGAAGACCGCATAGGTCGATCAGTGTTGGATACAGATCGATCAAATTCACGTTTCGTGTGCAATCGAGTCGCTGGTTCATCCCAGGTGTGTGGATGATCAGCGGCAACTGCGTGGATTCTCGCCACAGAGACGCCTTGCGAAATTTTAGTTTTTCGCCCAAGTGCCAGCCATGATCACCCCACAGGACAACGATCGTGTTGTCCGCATGCGCACTGGTTGCCAGTGCATCCAGGACGACGCCCACGCATTCGTCGGCGTAACTAATCGAAGCCATGTAGGCACGAACGGCTTCTTTCATGACTTCGTACTCTTGGCACCACTGAAAATCAACGTGCGGTTTGAATGCCTTCTTTCCATTGGAGTTCAGAATGTCGTCGAGGTCGTCCATTCGGTATTCAGGAACTTTCACTGAATCGAGGTCATACAGATCGAAGTACTTCTGAGGTGCATAAAACGGAAGATGCGGTTTCGAGAAACCGACTGCCATGAAAAAGGGTTTGTCAAACTCCTCTTTCAGCTTTCCTTCAAACCACTTTGCCGTCTCGTAATCTTTTGTGCCTTCGTTCCCGCCCAGTAGCGGTCCGAAAGCAAAGTTCGAACCACCGCTTCGCGTGTACTTTGGATTTGCCAGCTTTTTTCCATTGACGATGCCTTCGTCGCGGAAATTGAGTTGGTCCGGATCGGGCTTTCCGCCGCCGTACTTGTTTACCGTGCCGTGATGGGTAGTGGCAGGGCTAGCGGCCTCGTCGTGGTCAGTTGACGGCGGATGAAGTCGAAAGGATCCGCTAATCGTTGCTTGCAAGTTTGCATCACGCTCATGATT
>JBAUHR010000245.1:0-1663 GCA_049680385.1 Rubripirellula sp.
GGCGAAGACCACCAAACAGACCGTGTTCTTTCTGTTCTTCAAAGACACGTGTCGCCAAATAAATGTTGTAGTCCTGACCAATGGCGACCAAGATCACAAAGAGGAACAGCGGAACTTTCCAGTCCAATCCCTCAAACGTATCGCCATAGGCCCAACGGAAATATTGCTCGGTGGCACCAATCGTCACGTAGTAGCTAAACAGCACCGACAAGATCAAGTAGATGCAAACAGCCGGTCGTTTTAGCAGCAGCAGCAAGATCACGAAGACGGCAAGTACCACCAGTCGTTGGATGCGAACGTTGTCGCTGGTTGTCACATTGCGTAAGTCACGAATCGCGGCAGTCGTACCTGAGAACACAAAGCGGCTATCTGCCCAGTACGAATCGGGCTCCTGAGCGAGCACCGCTAATTTCTCATCCACGTCTTCGAGGACTTCTGTGGCTTCCAATGAGAACGGATCGTGTGCCAGAATCAATTCCAGCCGCGTTACCCCGCCATTCAAAGAAGGTTCGCTGCTGACATATAGCTCGCGCGAGATGCGATGATTTTGTCGCAAGATCTGGATCGCACTAGACTTTGGCTTTCCGCCGACCGGTGCGACTAAGCTGCGAACGTCGTTCACACCATCAATTCGCAGAGCGGTTGTTAGTTCGCGAATCGCTGCAGTACCTTCGGTCGACTCGAAGTCGCCGTTTGGTTTATGTGCCAAGAGGATGACTGGGCCACTTTCACCAACGGGAAAATGACGCTGCAACAAAACGGCTCCGCGTTTGCTGACTCGGTCGGGATGCAATTCGCTCAACAGGTCATACGTGATCGCAACATTGAATCCCATCAGGAAGAAGTGCAACATCAACAAAGTGCTGCTCATCAAGATCAAACCTGGCTTGGCGACGATCACATCCGCCAACCATTCCCACATACGGTCGAGTCGACTTGGAGCTTTGCTCGTGAGGAATGCCGTTCCCTTCCGTTGAAATGGAGTCCAGTAAACGGTTTTTCCAAACGCGTGTAACAATGCGGGCGCCAACGTGAGGCAGGCCAGCAACGTTACCAGCAAGCACAGGCCGATCGCAGGTCCGCTGTTACGAAACTTACCAAAGTCGGCGAAGAACATCGTTGCCAAACCCAGAATCGTCGTAAGCGCACTGGCGGCTAGCGCCTCGCCAACGCCGCCCAACGATTTTGTGATCGCTGACGCACGATTCTCGCCTGCTTCCAATTCTTCTTTAAACCGAGCAATCAGGAACAGGCAATAATCCGTACCTGCTCCGAAAAGAATGACGACGACGAAGATCTTTGTCGTCGTGAAGATTTTAAAATTCCACCACTCCATACCGGGGTACTTGCCAAGCGTCGTCAACTCGGCGACGAGGCCGGTCGAGACGGCCAACGAAACACCAATCGAAATGAGCGGCACCGCAACCAGCAAGGGCGAACGATAGACCAGCATCAAGATCACGACGACCAGAATCACGGTGTACAATTCCGTGTTCGAAATGCTCTCTTTCGCAGATTGCAGGATGTCACTGCCAACCGCAGCAGAACCGGACATGCCGAGTTGCAACCCCGATGGCCAGTCAGCGAACGTTGCCTTGGCGTCCTCCAACATGGCTTCTATGAATTGCAGCAGCTGAATGTTTCCGCTGGCCATGAATTCCGT
>JBAUHR010000246.1:0-43129 GCA_049680385.1 Rubripirellula sp.
GAATACGATGGGATTGTTCGACCAGATTCGTCAGTGGCTAACCAAACCCGCGGACCCTCGACAACAACTGTTGCGAGAAGAACGCCGCAAGACCGATGCGATGGCCAAACGGCTCGATCGCAATCAACAGAAGGACAAGCGATCAACCCGAGAATCAGTCAACTCAAAGTAAATCTTTGAAGGTCAGTTCTCCGGTGCAAAACCTTGCGTCGACACGGGCTTCGGAAAGATGTCTCGGTAAAGCAAGAACATCGCTCCGAACGAAACGGGAAAGAAGAAGAACACTGGCAAGTAACACATGCAAACCAGTACCAGCGAGATAAACATCAGCACGACCATGTACCACGTGATGCCGAACAGGTTCTTTAACGCTCCCTGAACACTTGCCTTCACCGCGTCGATCCCGCGCATGTTGCGATCAGCAATCAATTGAAACGCGAACAGGAATGGGATCGCAATCACGATGTTCAGGATGATCATCACCGGATAGAAAGCCAACATCGCCAAGGGAAAGCCCGGCGGCGGACCGCCGTTGCCACCGTTCTGTGCTGACGCGGCGATCGGCATGATCACGATGACAAACATTGCGATCATCACCGGAATCATGACCACCATCGCGGCAGCCAACAGAATCAAATATGCGATGAACGATTCTTTGAACGAATCGAAACCGCGAAAGACCTGCGAAAACTCGACCCTCTCGCCTCGTTCGCGTGCCGCATAGCATCCGTAGATGCCAACCATCATCGGTCCCATAATCAGACCAAAGGGAACTGCCGAAGCGATAATCATGCCGACAATCGTGATCCCCAGAAACAACCAATACTGATCACCGAGCATCTGGTATCCGCGTTTGAGTAAGTCCAACGGGCGGACTTTGACCTTTTGAATCTGCAGATCGGAAACGGGCAGATGCATCGAAGGTGCGTACGGGTTCGATTGGCTCATAGGATGATCCGATTTGTGGAGTAAGACGTGGGGTCGAGAACGCTGTGATTGGCCACAGCCATCCCTGGCCCAAGTTAGAATAGCCCTGGGCGCAGAAAACAACTGCGGCGGCCGAAATTATCACCCTTCATTCCTTGCAAGCCCTGCCGAGTCACAATGAACTACTTTTGGATGGCGGGGCTATTCATCGTTGCACCGTTTTATACCGGACACCTGCGAGCGTCTGCGAATGACCACTTTCTGACCATCGGTGGCGGCTACGCAGCATCGGGAAACCAAGTGTCGCTGGAAAAAAACGTGCTATTGTTCCAACGCGTGATCAAAGCCACCTACGCCACGAAAACGGGATTACCGAGCCCGATTGCGGACACGTACTTTGCCGACGGCAACGATCCAGCCAGTGACCTGCAGGTGATCGATCCCGCGTCGATCCCCGAAGCCAATCGGTGGATGGCCGAACTATTTGGGGACACCAATGACCTTGGCCTTTCCTACCGAAACCACCAAGTTCCCGGCACCCGCGATGCAGCCACGGCCGACAACGTGCGGCGGTGGTTTGACCGAGCATCAAACAACATCCAGTCCGGTGACCGCTTGTTTGTTTACGTTACCGCTCACGGAACCCCTAGCAGCAACGACGAAAAACCGTTTGATACCGAGATCGCGCTATGGGAAAACTCGTCGCTAAAGATGTCCGAGTTTTCATCGCTGCTTGACAAGTTGCCGGACGATCTTGATGTCGTTGTTGTCATGGTGCAATGTTACGCAGGTGGATTTTCGCGGTTCTGTTACGTTAGCGGCGACCCCAAGAAAGGTCTGACGAAACAGAGACGTGTGGGGTTCTTTGCAACCGTTCATGACCGGCCGGCTGCCGGATGCACGCCGGATGTCGATGAAACCAATTACGTCGAATACAGCACCTATTTCTGGGCCGCACTGCAAGGTGTCGATCGATCGGGAAATCCCATCGAACGGCCCGACTATGACAACGACGGCAGGGTCGGATTCAACGAAGCTCATGCCTACACGGTCATCAACGCGGCGACGATCGATATCCCGCTGACAACATCAAGCGAATACCTAAGTATCCATAGCCGATTTGCAGGCGAACGCGACTCGGATGCAGAATTCGATTTGCTAGAAAACGACGAAGCCTATTCGTTGGTGCTACCGCTCGGCACGCCAGCCCAACAAGCGATTCTTGAGGGCCTTTCATCGCGACTTGGACTTGACAGTGAAGACCGAATCACCGTGGCGTGGGAGGCCGGTCAGCCCCAACGTGGCCGAAGGCGATCTCGGGCGACACGATCGGATGCCGACGTTGAACTTGAAACGATTCGCAAACGCATCAAGAGTGATCTGACCAAACGCTGGCCCGAACTTGCCAACGTGATGAATCCGGTCGCGATCGAATTGGTGACCAACCGCGCTAACGAATTTGTCAAAACGATCAAGCAGCACCCCAAGTACGCCAGAATGGTCAAGCTAATGGACCAAAACGACACTGCAATGAACCAGGAAGAACGCCGAGCGATGCACATGCGATTCATTCGAGTGGTCGATGATGTTGTCCTCGCCGAGAACCTGCGGCGACTTGGCAATCGAAAGCAGATCGGCGAATTTGGCGCGTTGGTCAAAGCAGAGTCAGCCGGACTCTAGTCGCCTGGATCGCGCGACCAAAGCGAGCGGGTCCAGAACTAAATCGCAAGAACCGCTTCGACCGAATTTCTGACTTGAACAGAGTCGTTGGCGGTCGATCGCGCTACGGCCGATGTTCGCATCCATCGATAGGCCGCGGGCACCAAACACAGCGCCAACATCGTCGCGCCGCTGACACCACCAGCGATTGCAAGGGCGAGTGGCTGCCAGAAGTCTCCGCCGCTAATGATCAGCGGTGCGAAACCAGCGATGGTCGTAAGCGTAGTCGCGATCACGTGCCGAGTGCACCGAAAAACGACATCGACGGTTTCATCAAGCGAACCACTACCGATCTTTTCTTGATCTCTTAAAGTCGCCAGCACGACGATCGAATCGTTGATGGCAACACCGACTAAACCCATCGTTCCGATGATCGCCATAAAACCAAACGGAAAGCCGCCCGCCCACAACCCGATCATTCCTAGCCCGACGCTCAAAAACGCGACAAGCATGATCACACCGGCCAGCCGGAACGAACGGAACGACAAGACAAGCGTCGCCACCATCAGCACCACCAACACGCCGACGTTTGCCATCAAATTCCCAACCGCGTCGTCGCGTTGCGACGCTTCACCGCCGTATTCAAGTGAGTAACCCGGCGGCAATTCAAAGTCGGTCGCCGACAAACGTTCTTGAAAGTCCTTCAACGAATCGGCGGGCAAGGTTCCGGCGGTAATGAAACCGGCCACTTGGTTCATTCGCCGTCGATTTCGCCGCGGAATCACCGCAATCTCAGGCTCGATCGTGACGGCAGCGATACTTTCCAGCGGTACCGAACCACCGGTCGTCGCCAATTCAAGCGAAGCGATACCGGCCAACTCGCCGCGGCGCCGATTACCGACTCGCACTTGAACAGGGATCTGTTCGGTGTCTTCGAGAATCCGGCCGGCCTGGGCACCTTCCAATTGATCGTACAATTGCCGCGACACATCCGCAGGATCCAGTCCGACCGAACTTGCGGCCGCCTCGTCAATGTCAAGCGTCACCGTTGGCAAAGTTTCGGCCAACATCACCTTCGTATGAATCACATCCGGAACCGCGGCAAGTGCCACACGGACTTGATCGCCAAGTTCCTGCAATCGATCCAGGTCAGGACCAAACAAGCGAACCTCGATGGGTGATGTAAACGGTGGCCCCTGTTCCAGTTGCAGCATCAAGACTCTAGCCCCTGGCACCGCTGCGTCGGCTTGCGTTTGCAACTTCCGTAACGTGTCTCGCATCCCTTCGGCCGAATCCATTTGGACAATCGCACTGCCAAAGTTAGCGACGCCGCGACGCGAACCGACGATGTTGTAGTAAAAAACGGGGGAGCTTTCGCCGAAGAACCAACTGACTTTTTCGGCGCCCGCTGCAACCAACAAATCGCTGACTTTTCGCGAAGCCCGTTCCGTCGCCGCAATGGTCGCGTCAGGCGGCAGTTCCAAATCCACACGAAACTGGTCGCGGTCGGCTGCGGGAAAAAACTGTTCCGACAACTGCCCAAAGAAAACGAAACCGACGATCGGCAGCACCATGCTGATCGCCACCGCTCGATAAGGTTTTTCAAGCAACCATCGCAGCCAGCCCCGATACGCGTGGCCCAATCGATCCGAACGGAAACCGTTTTGAATGAATTGGCTGATCCTGGCCGGTTGCAAAACGTTTCCCGCAGCATCCTCGATCCGCGACGTGCGCCCCACGAACTTTGCAGCGACGACTGGGATCACGGTTAACGAAAAGAACAACGAAGCCGCGATCGCCAAGATCACGCTGACCGCAATTGCGCCAACGAACTCACCCGCCGGTCCGGGCATCATCGCGATCGGCGCAAACGCCAACGTTGTCGTTACGGTGGACCCGAATAGCGGAACCATTAACTTCGCCACCGTAGTTCGAACGGCCGCCATCGGTGAATGCCCAGCGTTCACTTCCACCACCACTTCATCAACCGCAACGATCGCGTTGTCAATCAACAATCCGATTGCGATGATCATGCCGGTGATCGACATCTGATGAATCGGAATCCCCAACAACCGCAGACCAAACAACGTCGTGAATCCCGATAGCGGCAGCGCCAAAGCGACGACGATCGCGCTTCGCCATCCCATAAGTGCCAAAACAACCAAGACAACCGCAACGACACCAAGCAGTAGGTTTCCAGCGAGTGAAGACAACCGCTGCTCGACGTACTTGTTTTGGTCAAGCACGATATCCAACGCCAAACCGGCCGGCAGTCGCGACTGGTATTGTTCAAGAACCTGCTGGACATCACCGCGCCACAGATCGATGCGTTGGTTCTTACGCACCATGACGCCAAGCGCGACCGCGGGGGAATCATCGATGACGGCATAACGCGGCAGCGGGTCGGGGCATCCGCGGGTGATGTCGGCGATATCACCGACGCGCACGACCCGCCCATCAATACCCGACTTGATCAACGTGTCGCCGATCGCACCGGCCTGTTCAAATTGGTTGGCAAGTTCCATCACCAACTGTTGGTCATCCGTTCGCAGCATTCCCGGAGCCCCCTTCGCATCAGATCCTTGCAATTGAGCGGCAACAGACGAGGCGTCCAATCCCAACGCGGCGGCCTGGCGAGGATCGATCACGACGGTGACCTCTTCGCCTGGATCGGCAAACCGCTCGATCAATTCCGTACCGGGCAACGCACGCAGGTCGTCTTCCAACCGTTTTGCGTACCGACGCAGCAGAGACCAGTTCGCCGGTGAGTCACGCTGCCACTTGACCGCCACGATCAACGCGTTTGCGCGGACGTCAAGCTCGTCAAAAACGGGGCGACTGGCAGCAGGCGGCAAGACTGCGATCGCCTCGTCGATTTTGCCGCGGATCTCTGACCACACTTCGTCCGTATCGTAGACTTCATCGCGCAGCAAAATCGAAATCGTACTGATGCCCGGTCGGCTTTGGCTGTTGATCTCTTTGACTTCCTCGACGCCCTGCAACCGATCCTCGATTGGTTCGGTGATCAAGTTTTCGACTCGACTAGCGTCCGCGCCTGGCATTCGTGTGGCTACCAACCCAACCCGACTGCTAAGCACCGGGTCTTCCATCCGCGGCAAGATCGCCACCGAAGTAAGTCCGGCTACCGCAACCACACCAATCAACAAATAGAGCGCCCGCGAGTCACGATAAAAGAACGTCGCCCAGTCGTGTTTCGAATCGAAATGGTTCATTCAACCGACTCCGAAGACAACGGACTGGAATCGCTGGAAACTCGCATTTTGGCCGTGACTCGGTGCCCACCATCGACAATCACACGATCCCCTACCGACAACATCCCTTGAACCAAGCAGTACGCGCCCTCGGTCTTCAACAATTCAACCGCGCGACGTTCGCATTCGACCTCGGGTGCTTGGCCCGGCATCACAAGAACCGTCCAGATACCACGTCCGCCACGAGCCATCGCTGTCGTTGGCAACCAGAACGAATCGTTTGAACGCTCCATCGACGACTGATGATTGGGCGCGGCTTTCAAATGCACCTCCGCAACTTCACCGGGAATCCATTTCCGCACCGAGTCGCCTATTGATTCCGAATTGGAATCGAACTCCACGTAAATGGCACGAGTCCGCGTCGCCAAATCAACACTCGGCTCCATCCTCGCCACGGCTCCGGTGCGACGAGACGTTCGCAAACTGATCTCCACGTTGTCGCCGATCGCGACGTCATCCGCCAACGCCGCAGGAATTCCAAAGCGTCCTTCGATCTGATCGCTAATCAAATGCAAGATCGTTTCGCCGGAACTGACAACCGCTCCTTCGTCGATCATTCGCGTCCGAATCACTCCGTCGTATGGCGATTCAATCCGGCTGTCACGGCGGTCAGATTCGATTTCGCGAAGTCGACTACGAATCGAGTCGCAGACGGCCTTCTGGGCGGCAACCTGCTCGGATCGCGTGCCCTCGACAAGCAACGCCAACTCAGCGCGCGCGACGTTCAATTCTTGCGAAACCGCCTGCAACCCAAACCTGGCTTCATCAAGCTCACGGCGACTGCCCGCATCCCGCGCAGCCAACTGCAGTTCGCGTTCCGAATTTGCCTTCGCCAATCCAAGACGCGCGACGAGTTGCTCGACTCGTGCTTCTGCCGCCTGGATTGTTTTCTTACGCGGGCCGGCGACAAACTCGTCCAAGCGCGCCTCTGCGGCCGCCAATTCTGCTTCAACACGATCCTGTGACGCATCCAAATCATCGACCGCAAGTGTTGCCAGCGTCTGGCCCTTACGAACTCGGTCACCTTCTTCCTTGCTGACCTCGACGACTCTACCGGCACGATCAAAACTAAGCGGACTCTCGCGACGAGCGATCAACAGACCCGCAAACGAACGGTCCAATCGTTCAGGGCGAACTTCGCCGGCGATCACGATGTTGACCGGCAAGGCGCGCGAACGGGATGTTGCAAGATCGGCTGACAAATCATTGGACGACGATCCTGACTCGACCGATTCAGTGCTTTGCCGAACCAGCCAACCAGCCGCAACACTGACACATCCGATCGTGCAAACGAGTAACAGCAGTGCTTTCTTGAATCGTCGGTCACCCAACGGTTGCGAGGGAATTGGATTCATGGCGTTTGCGTGGGTACGGAAACAATGGAATAACCGGTTGGCGATTCGTCGTTGGTGATTGCAACCGAATGAGTGGGAATCTGTCGCAACAGAGTCGCTCGGACTCGCGTGACAAGCTTGCGATAGCTGGCGGCGTCGTACAGCGGCAGCCAACCGTAGCCGTCCATCATCGCGTTACAGTTCCGACGAATCGCGGCTAGCGTGTCACGAACACCAATCTTGCTAAGTCCGGGTGAAGTTGAATCGATCATCATTCCACCGTAGGTCAGTGACCAAAGCCCAAACACGATCTCCTCGACCTTTGTACCGCGAGGGATCGACAAGTCGCCCGCTTCGATCGCATGCCGGCCCACGCTCGCGACCAACGACATCGTTCGGCTTTCGCAGTCCATCAACGTTTCGCGACGCTGATCACTGGCCTTTTCCCAAATCGAGTCATGCCGAACCAAAGTCTCGATCGCGAACAGATCAGCAAACCGATTGCGAAAATCCTCGCAAGCAATCCCGATCGCCGCCATCGAATTTCGCGAGGTTGACTCGGACTGTTTAGCGACATGGAAAAGCGACAACCGAGTTTCGGTACTCTGAATCGCCAGCGCCAACAGGATCTCTTCTTTGCACGAAAAGTGATTGTAAATCGTGCCTTTGGCGTATCGCATTTTTTGTGCGATCGCGTCCATGCTAAGCGCAGCAATCCCTCCCGTGGCCACCATCGGGCGGGCAAGATGAAGGATCCGCGACTCACGCTGGCGAATCTCGATTTGTTTCGGGGACTGTTTGACCATCAGGTCAAATTATGACACAACGTCAAAAATGACAATGCGTCATTTTTGACGCTGCGTCAATTTGCTGCGATTATTTCACCGGCACTGGCCGGGCCGCATACGCTTTTCCCACGTTTCCGCTCCGATTTTGGGTTTGCCGCCGCTACTGCGACGCGACGTATTCCACTGGACCGGTCCCGATCAGCGTTACGTCAAATCCGACGTGCCGCAGCCGATTTTCTGCGATTTGCTTGTCAGTGTGTGAGAGTTGATCGACCATCAACAGCCAATACGCGGGGTCGTTTATCAGTAGCTTGGCCAAAGTGCGTGGCGTATCAGGCGCTTGCTGGCGAAGTTGGTTGCGAATGAAATCAAGCCGCTCGATCTGGTCAACGTCCATCGCGCTGCGATCGACCGCGTCAAGCGATGAAAGCACTGGCGTTCCCCAGGCCAATATCCTTCGAACCGATTGGCTGCGAACGCCACGGCGAGGTGAACGGAGTCCTTCGACGGCTGTCGCAATGTCAAACTCGCTGAACTGGGCAGCCCCGCCGGCAGTCTCGGCGATCATGACTGCCTCGGTCTGCTCGCACAGCGTCGGCAGCGACGTGCCTTGCAAGATCCGCGAGATCAAGTGCCCGAAGTGCGCATCGAAATCGGTGGGATGACTTTGCCGAAGGTGCAGCAAGGTGGCTGCGGTCACGGACACGGTTTCTGTGTTGGCCTGGATGCCCATCCGCTGCCAAATAATGTCACCGGACCGCCCGTGATGCAGAACCGAACGTTGCGAACGGCCGGGCAGATAGGATTCGATGCGGACCGCATCCGCGTCTTGCACATTGACGCAAAGATCCTGGTGCGGGGTCTGGCAAATGTACTGAAGCGATGGAATGCCTCGCTGGGCCGTGACACTGATGCTTTCGAAAACGTCGCCTTCTCGACAACTTTGCGAACCTTTTCGGTGCCGCGGCGGATCCAGACACAGTCGGCCCTGAACCAACATAAACTTGACGACGCCGGACTGATTTTCAGCGCCGCCAAAGAAACCCGCGTCGCGGAATTCGGCAGTACCAAACTCGCTGGGACTCGATCGCCCCGCAGCAAGACCCTCAGCCCCAGGCGGTCTTTGTGCAAAAGACGTCACGCCCGTGATGGACAAGCCGATTAAGGCGAACAGCAAACGCCACGTCATCCCTGACCCCTCTCTTTCCCCGAATTCTTTCGGGTAGGCCGCTTCATCGCGGCGATGGGAACGAATGGTACGGTGGACGCATTGGCCGACCCTCATCGGGCAGGCCGACGAGTCCATAGACCAGTATCGCCAGAAACCGCTGACTAAATGAAGAGGAACTTTTAATCAGTCTGCGCTACGGCGGTAAATCAGCCGCACATCGTCATCAAAGCGATCCAATTCGCGCAGCTCGAAAGGCCACGCTTGATCTAGGCTAGCAACGCCAACGCCACCGATGGGCCCTGGTGCCGTCGCTCCGCCGAAAGCTTTCGCGCCGATGTAGACGTGGCACTCATCCACCTGATTCGCCGTAAAAAAGCTGGACAACAACTCGCCGCCACCTTCCAACATCACGTTAGTCGCGCCGTTCTTGGCGAGCACTTCGGTCGCCTGCTGGGCCATCCCAGCACCGTCGCTTGTTGACACCGGAATGACATTGGCCCCCAACGATGCGAGTTGCCGTAAATTTCCGGGGTCAACATCGGGACCAGCCACCAACCACAGCGGCACCCCCGCTGCAGTACGGACCAGCTTGCTATCGGCGCTAGGTAAACGCCGCCGACAGAACACAACTCGGCTAGCCACACGAGCCCCCGGCGGACGCGCGTCCAACATCGGATCGTCTGCGATCACCGTTCCCATGCCGACCACGATCGCGTCCACGCGGCCGCGCAATTGATGCACCGCAGCGCGAGAAGACGCGCCAGTGATCCATTGACTTTCACCGCTCTCGGTTGCGATCCGGCCATCCATCGTCATCGCCCACTTGGCGATCACCCAAGGACGACCTTCGCAAACTCGTTTGATGAATGGCGCGTTCATCGCGGTCGCTTCGTCACGCAAAACGCCAACGGTGACTTCAATCCCCGCAGCCCGAAGCCGCGCGATGCCGCCACCGGCGACTTGTTCAAACGGATCCTGCATCGCGATCACGACACGACCGACGCCGGCATCCACCAGCGCATCAGCGCACGGTGGCGTTTTACCAAAGTGACAGCACGGTTCCAACGTAACGTAGGCCGTCGCACCGCCAGCATCACCGATGGAGTCGAGCGACCGTAGTGCCGCGACTTCGGCATGCGGCCCGCCGAACTTCGCATGATAGCCTTCGCCAATCACGACACCGTCACGAACGATCAGACAGCCGACCATCGGGTTGGGTTCAACGTGCCCCTGTCCGCGCCAAGCCAACCGAATGGCTGCGGACATGAAACGTTGATCGGCGTCAGTGGAATCACAGAGAGACACGACTTCAAATCTCAAATCACTAATTCTAAATCGGAACTCTCAGCGTTTCGCGCCCGACCGCCTCGCCAACTAGCCAGCCAGATCAGTCCATTCCTGGGACCCACAATTTGCTGCCGCCGTCTGATGGCGGTGGCCCAGCAGGGCCAGCGGGACCAACAGGTCCGGCGGGTCCACCCGAACCACCACCGTCCGGAGTCCACAAACCACCGCCGGCTGCGGCTGGTTCTTGCTGCGGACGACCACCGCGTGGCGAACCGTCGGGATTGATCAAGCCATACTGAATCAACATTTGCTGCAAGCGGGCCATCGTTTCAGGCTCGTTGCCATAGCGAGTGGTCAGTTCTTGCAACGTGTTTTGGAAGCCTGGCCCATCACCCGCCGACAAACGCAGCCCGATCTCGCTTAGCAACAAATTCGAAGTCGAAAGATCGTGGCTAGCCGCAAATGCCTTGGCCTTGTCCATCAACTCGATTGCCTCGCTAACGCCCTCTGCCGCGTTGATCAACGACATGTAAGCGAGCAACTTGGCTGGCTTTTGTTCCTCGGTCAGATCGGCATCGATCAGACGCTTCGCCAAACGGCGAGTCGCGGGCGTTGCCGAAACCTGCTGAGCACGTTGCAGCAAGTAGATCATCGATTCGCCGTTCAAACCGGTTGGGTCGACCAAGTTCAGATCTTCGTTGGCGATCGATTCGGTTTGCTCGTCCGTTGGCGTGATCATTGCCAGCGGCGCGACACCCGACAACTTAACGACTTCGTTCATCACAACGTCGCCTTTGGCCACGATGGAATCGTATTGCTGGACGATGCGCACCACAGCGGTTCGCTCGAGCAACTTCGAATCGTCGCCCGCCAAATCCTGCAGCGAGGCGTCGCCAAGCAGCGGCAACTTCAGCGACACGATTGCGGCAGCCATCCGAGTATTGGACAATTCGTTTTGAAGTTTCTCGGCTTCGGCCGGATTGGCTTTAAACCGCAACATGGCAATCGCTGGCTGGCAACCAACCAACAACGGCAACAGTTCGCCGTCCGTTTCTGTCCACGTCAAACCGCTCAACACGCCATCAATGCGTGAACGAACGTCGGCAACGTTTTCTTTCCGCACTTCGACGACTTCGACGCGAGCCGCACGATCGGTTTGCCGACCATAAACAAACACCATTGCGATCGCTTCGGGAACATCGTCAACCGCTGGCAGAACATCCAGCGATTCCGGTTTGTCACGATCAAGAATCTGGAAACCAGACTTCGGCGGCACGTCCTCTTCGCTGGTCCGCATGCCTTGCAGCAAGTCCGCCGGCAGCGAGACCATGCGGGCATCCGTCATCAGTGCCATTTCGGCTTCGTCGGCTTTATCAATGTCCGCCGACAACGTCACCGTCGCGACCGAAACATCGGGTGCACCGGGCTTGGCCAGCGCCGACATCGCCAAGTAACGAGCACGTTGTTCGAAATCAAGCGACTCGCAAGCCGACAACTTCTTCAACTGATCCGATTGCGAGTCCGTGTCGCCACGCCAAATGGCACAGGTCAAAAGACCAAGCAGAATCGCGGGCTCTTTCGGAACGGTCCGTCGCAGCGACTCGAACTTCGTTTCGGCCAAAATCACCTTATTGCTTCGCAGCAGCGTCGCGGCCTCGTCAAAACGCTCGCCCCACTCGACGCCATCAGGTCGCTCGATCGGTTCAGGAATGGCTTTCATCAACTGGCTGATCGTCGGCGCTGAATTCAATTGACGCAGCACCGTCACTGCGGTTTGCCCGCCCTGATAACCCGACGCCATCATCGCCAAAGTTGCGTAGACGCGCGCGGTCAAGAAGACGCCGCTTTGGGCCAACGAGTACGCCAGCACTGATGACACGTCCAGCACGAACGCGTCGACGTCTCGACCACTTTCGGTCAATGCCTCCAACATCTTCGTCGTTGCTTCCTCTTGCTTGCCCCGAAACAAGAGGGCGGCGGCCGACTGAGTCAGCGCCAACGGATTGCTAGGCTGCAACCGAATGAACCGTTCCGCGTTCTCGGTCAGCGAATCGTACTCTCGCAAATCCAGCAACAAACGACCGCGAATCGCCAACGCCCAAGCGGCATCAGGGTTCTCGGAAAGAATGTTCGACAATCGATCAAGCGAGGGGACAACCTGTCCACCCTCGATCATGCTCATGATTTCGTCGAGCTCGTGAACAGAGTCCTTGCACTTGCAAAACTTGATTTTTTTGCCGCTGCCGCACGGGCAAATCGCGTAAGTATCGACAGTCATCGGAAAAATGGGTCCACAGGATAGGGATCGAATCTCGGTTTAGACACTGACTTTAGCACCTTTCACCGCCCTCGCCGACCACCATACCACCGACCGGCAAAGCAGCCCTTGCTGCTGATAACACGCCCCGCCGCCGCCTTGAACGTCTGCATCTCGCGAAACCAGTCAAACTGAAACAGGGCGTTCCGCAGAAAAAGCAAGCATTGCGATTTTAGTCCGTCGCTTCAGAACGGCTTTCAAAGCAGACTTCGTGGCCGGTTTGCGGGTGGGCAAACATCAATCGTGTGGCATGCAATTTCATCGGCGGATCCCCAAAACCAAGCGTTTGCTGCTGGCCCTGCCTGCCGCCAGGCAAATAAAGCGGATCACCGACGATCGGAAACCCCATCGCCCACAAGTGAACACGAATCTGGTTCGTCCGCCCCGTGATGGGAATCGCTTCGATTCGAGTCGTGTGGTCATCGCGTCTTTCCAGCACGCGAAAGACGGTTTCAGCCGGCAAGCCATCCGGATGAACGGTTCGCGAACCAATCGTGTTCTGTTTGGGCGACATGTCCGCCGAGCTCTGGATCGGCAGCCGGCAAACTTGGGAATCCCAATCCGTGTGACCGTGGACGACCGCCACGTACTGTTTTTTGACCAGCCGCTTGGCAAACTGAGTCTGAAGCGAAGTTGCCGCAGCAGCCGTCCGGCACACCACCACCACGCCCGTGGTATTCGCATCCAACCGGTGCGCCATCCGAAGTTTGTCATTGGGATAAACGGACTGCAACAAACAAAGCAACGTGTTGCGATTGAATCGGCCGCTTGGGTGTACCGGCATCGGTGCGGGCTTGTCGACGACGACGATCGCGTCGTCTTCATGCAGCACCACCACCTCCGGTGCAACATCCGGTTCGCACACGTCATGCATCACGTGAACATACCGATCGCCTGCCGACACGATTCGATCCGCCCGGACACATTGACCATCGATCGCGATGTCACCCGCCGCAATCCAGTCCAGCCAACTCTGTCGCCGAGTCGGTGGATGAAACTGCAACAAGAAGTTCAACAGCGACAAACCAGCCTGGTGATTGCGCACGCGCATCGAGCGAGGATTCTCGTACGGCGCCGCACCGGGCAACGGATCAAATCGAAAGGTTTTCATCGTTGCGGCCCGCGGTAAATACATCGCCCCCACTCGGTTCGTCGACCGCCAGTGTTTAATCTGCAAGCGATCACAAAACAACCACTTCCAAAACGGCGTGACCGTCAAACCAAAATCAGTTCCACTGAGCCCAATCGGCGTCGATGCCCGCCAGTTTTCCGACTCGCTGCAGATCATCCAAGATTGCGCCGGGATGTGGAAACCGAAATGCCGCATTCGGCTGGATCATTCGCATCACCACATCACAGAATCTTTCATCGAGTCCCATGTGTGTGGCGGCAGGCGAAGTCGGCTTATTGTTTTGAAAAGCGGAAATCAATTCGCGGACACTTGCCGCTTGGTAGGGTGGATTGCCGGTCAGCAATTCGAACAACGTCGCACCTAAACTAAACTGATCGGACCGCTCATCCACGTTCGCTGCATCCAACAATCGCTCGGGCGCGACGTATCCGAGATCTCCAACCAAATCACCTGGACGCGTCAACTGCATCGCGTCGGTAAACTCTAAAGCTTTTGCAAAGATCACGTCCGTTAGCAAAAAAGCCTGGTCATGACTTCGACGAAGCAGATTCGACGGAGTCACATTTCGGTGAACGATCCGGTGTTCGCTGGCGACCTCAAGTGCACGTGAAATATGAACTGCAACCCGATAAACCTCTTTCCAATCCAACACACCGCCGACGCCGATGCGAGCGATCAATTCGCGAACGCTGATTCCATCAACCCAATCAAACGTCGCCCAACAATAATGATCAGTCTGGCCGGCCTTTCGAGTTCGCACAATGTTGGGGTGTTTGATCGGCAACATTGTGCGCATCGCTCGAATGAAACGTGCTCGCTGCTGATCGGAAGAGGTCATCTGCGGTTTCAGAATTTTGACCGCAACTGGACGATCGCGTTTGGTGTCGGTTGCCTTGAACATCAAACTGTTTTGGCCAGTCGAAATCAATTTCTCGAGCTGAAACCTCAGAAACACCTGTCCTTCGAGCTTCGCGATCTGATTAACGCGTGCCACGTTGGACGTTGCGACCGGCGAGACTGAAATGGCAGCATCCGGAACTACGGTGGCCATGTCTAAGATCGATTCACGTTGTAGCCTTAGCTCTGTATCGCCAATTCGAAGCGTGGAGGCATCGGTCATCGGATGGCGGCCGTCGACTTGAACTCCGTCGATAAATGTTCCACCCGCGCCGTCCAAGTCTCGAATTTCCCACGGATCACCAGACTCTGTGGCGCGGCGTCTCAGTTCGCAGTGAATTCGGCTCAATCTCGGATCCCGAATCTTCGTATCGCTACTACTCCCTCGGCCAATCACCAGAACCGCCTTCTCGTCGAGAGTGTAGCTGCGGCCTTGATCGGGACCGGAAAAGACCACCAACTTCCAAGGCTGATTCGATAATTCATGGCCGTCAGTCATCGCGTGAGAATCCTGGATTTGGCGCCTTATCAGGCGGGAGAGGGTCGATCCCGTACAGCTGACGCTGGGTTTCGGTGAGTGATTGCTTGACATGTGCTAGCGCAGCTTCGATCAGTTCTGGAACCGAAAGCGATTCTGTCTCGAGCCCCTCTTCGTCGATATCGGCCAATCGGTTTCTCAGCCATCGCTCGGATGCCGAGCGCATACCAACGGATGCAGTGTTGTGATCGCTTGCCGTCGCGATCTGCAGCGATGCAATCGAAAGCTGCAGCGCCAAGTCAGGATCCGTTGCCGTTAGTTCATTGACCAAGTTGCCTAGACGCCGCACTTGGAACTCTGTTAGTGACACCGACGGATCGGATGAATGGCGCGCAGCGATGAACTTCGAAACCGTCCTTCGCTCACTCTCGAGCAATTGCTTTGTGACTAGCAATTCGTCGGTCAAGTCGCTGACGTTGTTCTGAGTCCGCAGCCAAGACACAAACATCGAGGCCGTCAGCACGACCAACAAAAGCGAAGCAGTCCCCGATACACTTGCCAGAATCACGTGCTTGCGGACAAAGAACCGTGCTCGCCCAATCCAGCCCGGCGGCCTAGCAGCAATCGGCTCTCCGGCCAAAAAACGCTTCAAGTCGCATGCCAAATCGTGGGCTGTCGAATAACGATCTTGCGTCCGCTTGCCAAGACACTTCATCGCGATCATTTCAAGTTCGATCGGCACCGATGCGTTCAATGCCGACGGTGAAATTGGGATCGTTCCAATCACTTGCGATACCACTTCCAGCGGCGACGTCGCTTGAAAGGGAGGTCGGCCGGTGAGCATCGCGTACAAAACAGCTCCGATGGAATAGACGTCCGAGGAAGGCCCGGCGGGAACTATTGAATTCCCCGCCTGTTCGGGCGGCATGAAGTGCGGAGTCCCAATCAGCTCACCAGCCTGCGTCAGGTCGCTTGCCGAATTCAACACCTTGCTGATTCCAAAATCGGTAACTCGTGCATTTCCATCGCTGTCAATCAAGATATTTGCGGGCTTTAAGTCACGATGAATGATCTGCGTCTGGTGAGCATGCTCAATCGCCTCGGCAACTTCCAATGCAATTTCGGCAGATCGATTGGGCAGCATCGGCCCATCGCGAAGCATCGTTGCGAGCGTCTGGCCATCGACAAAAAGCATTGCGAAATAGGGATGACCCTGCCAAACACCGACATTAAAGATTGGCACGATTCCAGGGTGATCGAGCGACGCTGCGACCCTCGCCTCATTACTGAAACGCCGCCGAAGGTCTTCACAACCGGTATCGTCGAGAACCATCTTAATCGCAACTACACGATCGAGCGATGGATGCCGGGCGCGATAGACGACTCCCATCGCACCTCTCGCAACTTCGTCAATCACTTCGTAGTCATCAACCAGCATGCCCGGCAACGGCAAGGCTTGCGAGTGCTTTCGCAACGAACAAGCAGCAGAGACCGAGACGGTAGGAGCATCAAGCACCCCATCGCAACTTCCGTCCACTCGAGGATCAATCGCGTTGTCGGCCACGTTCTCCACTTCTCCATCTACCCCAAGGGCAACCAGTTTTGCTTCGGATCGAATCCGTGTCGAAGCTAACCATCGCGATACAGGGAAGCAACGCAGCTAAACGAATTCTTCACGAACCGTACACCAGAACAGACGACACCTCTGGATCTGGCGTGCGAACGATGAAGAGATGACGAAAATCTCGCTTCAGATGCCCATTCAGATCGACACCATGACGATGATCGAGCAAGATCTTTGATTGCGAGGCTGGCGGCGTATTGGTGTGCGGTGGGATCGAGGTCGACCCGCTATGTCAGTTCAATTCTGGCCCGGCCTCTCTCTAAACTCGTTTCCCACCTCAACACCCTTCAGCGAACGATGAACATCGTGTTGGTCTATCGCGAAGGAAGCCTGCGTGGCGCACAGATTGTCGTCAAACAGCCCGATTTTCGAATCGGTCGGCTCGCCGAATCGGACTTTTGCATCAACAGCCGGATGGTCAGTCGCCGGCACTGCGCCATTATTACTCGCCAAAATTTGGTCGCTATCATTGACTTTGGCAGCCGAAATCCGACGGCGGTGAATGGGAAACCGCTACTGAAAAACAAGCCTTGCTTGCTTAACAGTCGCGACAAAGTCCAGATTGGCCGACTGAAGTTTCGACTCTTCATTTACGATGAGGACCGATGCGATTCGACGAACAAACACGTTTCACCTGCGGATTTGTTGATGAAAGAGCTTGACGATTTGGCAACAGGTTTTCAATCGCATCCAGACTCAATCTTGACGCCCGTAAAAGCAGCCATTCCGGCGTCGCCCCCACTAGTCGACTCGCACGCCAATCAAGACGACGAACCGAGTAGTGACCCACAACACCAAACCACAATTTCAATTCCCGCCAGCGAGTCTGGCGAAGCCGATGTTGATGATGAATCAGCCGATCGCAGCGAGAGCGTTGAATCGAAAAAACCAGAAGCCGAGTTTCCCAAAGGCCCTCAAAAACTTCCAAACCACCTTCGCCCCAAAGCACCAGCGACCTCTCAAAATGCCGCAGAGGTAGCACTTCGAAATATCTTCAACCGTCGCTGAACCCTATGCCGGCTTCGGCAACGCCGCCGATGCCGTGTGACTCGACTAATAAGTAAACGCAGCGTGTGACTGACAAGCGGTATGCTGAACGTGAATTCCCAAATCATTCAGCAAGGTGCCCGTTGCGGCATTCACTTCGACCAGCGACATCGCGTAACGGGTTTGATCGGCAGCCAGTTGAGTTTCGGCGCGCAGCAGTTCTTCTTGAGCGTCAAGCATGAATTCGATCTGGATTTTATCCGCAACAAAAAGAGCCTGCGAAGACTCCAATCTTGTTCTCGACGCGTCAACTTGAGCCAACGAGGTTTCCATCGCCGCATAGGCGGACGAAACCGCAGCGTGTGCATCGCTGATCTGGTGCTGCACTGTCCGCTGTTGTTCAGCCAAAACGGACTGTTCGCGATTGACCTGCAGCCCCGCATTCCGGACGGCCGCATGAGCTTGCCGGCGGCCGGCCGTGACCCCCATTTCGACACCGAATTCGAATTCCTGATGATCGAGCGAAAAGAAATCCTTGTAAGCGCTCGCGAATCGTTCACCACTCTCGTTGCCTGTCAAATCATCCCCAAAACCTCTCAAACGATATCGCCCGATCAGATCGAGTTGCGGCAGCAAAAAATTCTTGGCCGCGATCAACCGCAACTGTTGCTGTTGGACCTTCATCGACTGCCGTGTCAACTCGGTACGGTTGGCCATCGCTCGTGCGATCAACGCGTCATAGTCAAACGTAATCGGCGCACTGGGCACCGCATCGACCGGGCGCAGCAATTCGCCATCGACGATCGACAACCCAATCAAACGGCGCAGCTTGCGTTCGACGACGTACAATCCTTCTTGCGATCCATCACCACCCAGCGACGTCTGCGTTTGTCGCTTGTAACTGTAGTACTTCGCACGGGCCTGAGCTTCTTTGTTGGCTTCGCCCCCGGTCACGTCCGCATCCGATTTTGCTAACACGCTTTGCCAAGTCCGATAGGCAAGTTCTTCGGCAGCGAGAACGTTTTGATAGTTGTCGTATTGACGCTTCAAATCCCAATAAACCGAATACAAATCACGCACGAATGTCCGCAATGAGATTTCAAACTCGGCGTCGGACATGCGATTATTCAGTCTCGCAATCAAGATTCCGTTCGAGAAGTTGAAACCCGGTTGAGCATTGGGCCCGGCGATCAAATTGAACTCGCGACCAGCACCCTGAAGAATCGGCTGGCGGACACCGAACTGATATTGGTTTTCCCAGTAATTCCGAAAACTGTTGCCGGATCGGTTGTTGTTGTCGTACGCATGAACGGTATCGAAACTAACCACCGCACCGCTCAGGCTTCGCTTTTGCACGCCCGTGTTGAGCGAGGCAAAGTCTTGAACCAATTGCTGGACGTCACCGCCCAGGGTGGCGTTATTAAAAACACGGTCGTTGTTTTGCGAAGACAAACTAGCCGTCAAACGTGTATCAAATTCAGCAAGCGCGGCGGCGGGGCCCAAAAACGGATCCGTCGCGGCGATAGCCGAGTCGTAGACGGTCGTCGCAGCAGCAGGACTATCGAGCACTCGAATGCCAAGAGGACGCAAGACAGGACTATTCGCAAGCGCCAGCGACAACATTTGACTTTCGGTCAAGTCATAAAATTGGTCGGGGTCCACGTTGGCATCACGCGGCTGCACCGTTTTGACTTCTAAATCGGGCGAGTACGAAACCGCTCCAACCGGAACCGAATCGTCCTGAATCAAACCCAAGTCCGTATCATGTCCCACGTAAACATGATCATGCTCGGCAACCCGCAGTTCAGTAACCGACGCTAGCTGAAAGATGGTTTCCGCCTGATCGAGCAACTGCTGCCGGGAATCAAGCGTGGGTGAATCCACCACCGTGTCCGGCTTCACACTCGGATCGGGTTTCGCAAAGCGACTGGCCGAACATCCAACCGTCGACGCGACCGCGCAGGCGAGCACACACGCACGGCGAAACTTCGTTGATTGAAAATACAAAGCGGCAGGTTTCTTAGACGGTAACAACGGGATCCTTCCCTGACCGAGTGGAACATGGATCGCAAACCGTGGGATCCAAACTTCGTTATCGGTTCACGAGTCGCGGCCAACCAACGCGACCGCTGACACCGTTTCACGCCATCCAACCGACACAACCACACGACGACTATTCCGCAAAGTCAACGCAACAAGGACAATCCGTCGGCGCAGAATCAAAAAGAGGAATGAGAAGATCCCATCTTCTCATTCCGATAGCCGCTATCCACTTCGCATCGATTCGAAACGAATCCTTCGTTTCCATGCGTTAACGAAATTGCATTCCTTGCACGGCGAACTTTGCCGCCCCTTCGCCAACCACACGCCTTGAATCCTAAGACTTTCGAAACTTGTTGCAATGACTAATCGTCGGCTTTACGGCCATCCGCGGCATTACTACCTTGCCGCCAATTCCCTACGAAACCAAGTTGCCCTCAAAGAACCTTGCTGCCCATGACCACGCTCTATCACAACCCACGTTGCTCCAAATCGCGTGCCGCCGTTGATTTGCTCAATGAGCGGGGACTGAAATTTGAGACCGTGAAGTATCTTCAGGACACGCCGAGCGAAAAGGAGCTCGCCAAGGTTGTCAAAATGCTTGGCATCCACCCGGCCGATTTGGCCCGCAAGGGTGAGAAACGTTTCAAGGAGCTCGACCTCGTTAGCCAGAATCTGACTGACCAACAATGGATCGCAATCTTGGCCGAAAACCCCGTCCTGATCGAACGCCCCATCGTCGTGCACAATGGCAAAGCCGCGATCGGGCGTCCCATTGAAAACATCGCCAAAATCCTCGGATAACCGATCGGCAGAATGTAATCGGCGGAATGTAAAAGAGACGGGGCGAATGCCGCGCGGCTAAGCCGCGAACCACGCGGCATTCAGGTCGGGAGCAATGCCGCCAGCGTCATCCAGATGTTGCCGTTGAAATTGAGATGTCGCATTGATCCGGATGATCGGTGGCATTATCGCGTCGACTGAGCAACAGGCCGTCAATGTGGGAATCATAGACGTACAGAAGCGTTGACTGTTTGTCCGACAACGCGACCGGAAAGCCCCGCAGCGTCCGTGCGTCCACATCGGTTAGCCACTATTCCCAGCTGGGATTTCGCAGCGGCATCCCAGTATCATGAATCAGTTCCGCGATGAAAAGAACGTCCCAGTTCCGAGCATACCCGTTAGGCTTAGCGTGGAAACTATTGCACAGGAAACAAAGGTCGATGGTTCCGACAATTTGATCCTCAGCATCATAGAATACGAAGGCGTGATGCGGGTAGATGCATAGGCCAATGCCTACATCGGTGTGCGTTCCCGTAACCGCGGCCTCAAGCTGGCGTACCTGAGCGTCCGTGAGCGTGATCCCATCCAATGGCACGCGAGTGTCGTTGAGTTCGCCGTCAGTCAGCATGTGACGCATTGTGTACTGATCGTCCCAGTTGATGCGGAACAAACGAACGGTTTGAAAGTCAAAGTGCCACGTCCCACCTTCGTGCGAAATGTCTTGATCCAATTCCGCGTTACGCCATTTTGCTAGGTACTGCTCGTCGCTGAGCGGCGGTTGCGGTGTCTTGCTACAGCCGCAAAGGCCACACAAAAGTGAGAGGACAACGATTTGTAGGATACAGTGCATCATTTAGTCGGCGAATGTTACGCATCAGCGGGCCGGCGTTGAAGATTCCACATTCGAATCCGGGCCGACCGCCGACTCCGTTGTATACGATGGCTCGACCTTGCTCATGTGCACGACGAAGTCAAGATTGATCCAAACGACCCTGTAGTCTGCAATGCCATTTTCCCACTACGCAAGTGCGGCGTTCAAATCAATCGTCGCGTCGCCCTGAGCCGCGTCGCTGACGCGGCTTGCTGCTTGGATCTCGATCAAAACGAAAGTGAATTCACAGCAATCGAGGCGCCAAGTTCAAACTGTCGCTGAGTGGGTTTGTACTCCATCAGCAAGCCGTTCGGTCCCATGACGTAGCGGTCGTCGGAATAGAAATCGAAGAAGTAGGTTTTCTTTGTTCCGCGAAAGACGATGCCCGATGGCTGCCCGTCACCTTGGCGAGCGGAAACGAAATAAGTGTTGACGTCCAATTTCTTGTGAGTGTTTGATCTCCGAAATCCCTGGCCATGCAAGAACTGTGCGGCCAGAGCAGCATTGGGGAAATCGTCCGCAAGCTGGTCTTCGATCTTTTCTTTTCGATCAGCAACCGAAAAATCTTTGACTGGATACCAATCAGCGAAACGTAAATCGGATTCCGGTCGATGCGGCGACATTGCTTTGCCACGAAAGAAATCTCGATTGATTGGCTGGTACAGAATTAAAAAGCGACCAATCTTGAACTTAACAAAGAAGACGATGAGCGATGTTGGATTTGAGCTTCCACCTGGCGCAATGATTTCATATTCGCCCGCCTTCGGGGAGTCGTGGTAGACGCGCTGATAGTCGAGCGACTCGAGCAGTTCTACGGTCGGTTCATACCGGTCTTCAGCAGGGTACCCATCGATCACCATCACCAGGGCGCCCAGAGGATCGAAGCCATCTTTTACATACTGGTCATGAAGCGTTTTTGAGATAGTCATGCCAAACCACGGAAGAGAGTTGCGTGTGAAGTGAGGAAGCGGAACTGCCCTACGGCCTTTCCAGTGTGACGCTGCAAGCGAGGAAATCAAGAAATTCGATCCGGATTTCACGATCGAATCTGGTTATCCGGGGCCTCACCGTCATTGTCCGTGCTTGTCGCTCGACTAGTGAGTTTTCGGTTCCGCAAAGCGAGAAAAGTCACCTCGGCTGTCCCGATCCGCAAGATCGTCATAGAACGGTTCCCTGTACGGTTCTTTGTGCGGTTGTCTACGAGACGACCGCAGGACATAGAATAACGATTTCCGACAGCCAAGAACTCCGACAACCTCACTCCGACAACCTCGAACGGTGATTTGATGCAGGCCCCCACCGCGCCGCAGCCCCTAACGAACCAGCGAATGATCGCCGCGGGAACTCGCTACTGGTGGCGAGTCTCGGCCTCGGTAGCCTTGGGCGTGGCAACCGCGACGGCAGTGATCGTGGGTGCGTTGCTGGTCGGTGACTCGATGCGAGGAAGTCTTCGCGGGTTGACGATCGAGCGACTCGGACGAACCGAATCGATTGTCGCGCCGGGCACTTTTTTTCCGACTGAAAATCTGGTTGGCGAAAACGTCTCTGCATCCAGACTGATCTATTTTCCGACTGGCGTGATTGAAACCCGCGACGAGCAAGGCGACATCCAGCGGGCCGGTGATGTCCAGATCATCGGCATCGACGATGACTTTTGGAGTCTGGATTCGCAAGGACTAAAGCCGACGAGGCTGCCGGATGAAACTGGTGTCGTCTTGAATACGGCTGCGGCGAGTGAACTGGGTGTTTCGATTGGCGACCAGGTGACCTTGCGACTGCCCAGCGAGCAAGCCGTGCCAGCCGACAGTCCGCTAGGCCGGCGAGAGAGTCGCAGCGAAGGTCTGCCGCGAATGAACGTGCTGGACATCATCGCTGACCGAGGACTCGGACGATTTGCGATTTCACCGAGTCAAGCGGCACCGCTGAACGTGTACGTGTCTCGGTCCTTGATGGCCGAGACGCTCGACCGACCTGGGCAAGCCAACGTGATGCTGTTCGATTCGCTGGTCGAAGCAAAGGACTTGAACATCGACTTGGGCTCGCTCGGCCTGTCACTGACCGTGACCAAGCAAACCAGCGACGAAGACGTGATCTTCGAATACCAATCATTGACGAGCGATCAGTTGATGATGCCCGAAACGGTGGTCCAGCGTGTCACCGAAGCATTGCCCAATCGCGCCGTCGTCCCGGTGATGACCTACTTGGCCAACGCGATCGAACGACTAGACGAATCGGGCAAGGTGATCAAATCGGTTCCGTACAGCACGATCACGGCAATCGACCAAATCCAAGTGGACGATTTAGAATCCGGCAAGACAAACTCCGGTGCAATCGACCGTATTGAATTGAACTACGACCTGCCTGCCGGCGACGAAAATTCGAACGCAGTACCGCTGGTGATTAACGACTGGACAGCCGAACAATTGGACGCGGCGGTTGGGACTCGATTGCGTGTCGCCTACTTCGAACCCGAGGTTGTTGACGGCAAAGAAGTCGAGCGTTATTTCGAAGCCGTTGTCACTCAAGTGGTTCCGATCACCCAGCCATCCAAACCGTACAACCGCCGACGGGCGGCCGAGTTCGATAGTCCACCCACCGTTTTCAACGATCCCGGTTTGACACCGATCGTTCCCGGCGTGACCGACCAGGACTCGATCAGCGACTGGGACTTGCCGTTTCCGCTGGAACGTGAAATTTCCAAAGCCGACGATCAGTACTGGAACAACCATCGACTGACGCCGAAGGCCTTTCTGCCGCTGGAATCTGGCCGTCGATTGTTTGGCAGCCGATTCGGCGACACGACCAGTTTGCGTATCGGGACCGATGGGCAAGACGATCCAAGCGAGTTGCGTTCAACGGTCGTGGCAGCATTGAAACCAGCCAGCGAAGAATTGGGCTGGTCACCGCGGCCCATTCGAATGCAGCAGTTAGCGGCATCCAATGGAACGACTCCTTTTGACGGGTTGTTTCTGGCACTTAGCTTCTTTGTGATTCTGTCGGCGGTGATATTGATCGCGATGCTGTTTCGACTGGGTTTGGTATCTCGCGCGAAACAGTTTGGCACGTTGATGGCGATCGGCTGGACACCGTCACGAGTTCGAAAATTAGCGATGGGCGAAGGAATGGTGGTTGCGTCGGTTGGAGTGCTGATCGGAATCGCGGGCGGCATTGCCTACGCGATGTTTGTGTTGTGGGCGCTGCGATCTTGGTGGGTCGGCGCGGTGACGGTCCCATTTTTGACGTTCCACTGGACGGTCAAGAGTCTTGCCATTGGCGCGATCGCGGGATGGTTGGTTGCGATGGGGACACTGGCGATCACGATTCGCTGGATCCTAAAGTTTGATGCTCAGACGCTGATGTCGGGCCGCGATTTAGACACGGCCTCACCGCCCAATGCGAAACGGTCGCGGGGCAACTTGACGATCGCCGGAGTCGTGTTGCTGGTGATCGCGATCGGGCTGGCGATTTTTGGTGCGGTCTCGGGTGGGCAAACCGCCGCCGGTGGTTTCATCGGCGGTGGAATGATGTTGCTGATGGCATTCTTGGTATTGATGTACGGTCAACTGCGCCGGCCTCGACAGATTTCGAGCAGCGGTGGTGGTGGTGCCACGAGCTATTCGCTGCTGCGAATGGTCAATCGCAGCGCGGCTCGAAATCCGATGCGCAGCACGATGACGATTGGCTTGATGGCGACCGCAGCGTTCTTGATCATCGCGATTGCCGCGTTCCAATTGCAACCTACCCAGCAGGGAACGGGCGGGTTCACTTGGATCGCGCAAACGGCACAGCCGATCTACCGTGACCTGAGCGACCGCACGGTCCAAAGCGAACTGCTTGGCCCCGATGCGAAAGAACTGGCCGACATGAATGTGGTCGGCATGCGTCTGCGGCTTGGCGAAGACGCCAGTTGCAACAATCTTTATCAAGCGACGCAGCCAACGGTGATTGGTGCCCCCGATGATTTCGAAGGCGACTTTGCATGGATTGCCACCGACGAAGTTGCCGACGGTCAATCGCCGTGGCGATTGCTTGATGCGACAGCGCAGGGAACCGAAGCGGACCCGATTCCGGTGGTGATTGACCAGAACACGGCGATGTGGAGTTTCCAGATGATGGGCGGCATTGGCGAGGTTCGGTCGTTTGAATACGAAGCCGGAAAGCCTGTCTTTTTTCGCGTCATTGGGCTGCTTTCCAATTCAATGTTGCAAGGCCGCTTGATCATCGGCGAAGCAAACTTCCAAACGACGTTTCCAAGCATCAGCGGTTACCGTTTTTTCCTGATTGGCCCAACGACCGAAGTGGCACCTGGTGCGGATGACTCGGTCGCCCGTGTGCTCGAGAACCGACTCGGTGACGTCGGAATGGACGTGTCGAGTGCCGACAAAGTGCTAACCGGAATGTTGGCGGTCCAGAATACTTATCTGCGGACATTCCAAAGCTTGGGCGCACTTGGGTTGCTGTTGGGAACGATCGGGTTAGCCGTCGCACAATTGCGCAGCGTTCTGGAACGGCGCAGCGAACTTGCCGTGATGCGGGCAATCGGATTTACTAGGCGCCGGTTGGCAACCATCGTGATGGGCGAAACGGCGATCCTTTTGCTGGCCGGGATCGGCTGCGGCGCGGCATGCGCAGTGATTGCAGTGGTCCCCTATTCTTGGATCAGCGGTGCCCGACCACCGATTACCGAATCCGTCGTCACCGTGATCGGGATCATCGTTTTTGGGATGCTGGCAGGTCTGGTGGCCGTCCGCCGCGTCAGCCGCATGCCGCTGCTTGAATCACTGCGATCAGAATGAAACCGATATGCAAATTTTGAAAGACCTCGTACGCGACGTCACAAAACGGGGTGACGCTAGACGAGCTCTCGCGCCGGCCGATCACTTGGCAACCGACGAGACGATGCTGTTGATCGCCGATGAAGTTTCGAGCGTCAGCGATGACAAGCTCATCGACACCGAGTGCATGCGCGTCTGGCAATTTGATCGGCCCACGGTGGTGCTGGGGCGATCGTCGCGAGTCAACGACGAGGTCGATCGCGATTTTTGTTGCCAGAATCAGATTCCGATTCTGCGACGATGCAGCGGCGGTGCATCGGTGGTCGGTGGTCCGGGATGTTTGATGTACAGCGTTGTGCTGAGTTTCAAAGAAGAACCGCATTTACAGAAAATCGATGCCGCACACGACCATGTCATGACGCGGGTATTGCGAGCCGCCCAGGTTCAGGTACCAGAATCCAAGCTTCAAGGGATCTGCGATTTGACATGGAACAATCGCAAATGTTCGGGCAACAGCTTGCGGATTTCCAAGCGGCATTTGCTGTATCACGGAACCATTCTTTTTGACGCCGACTTGGATCTGCTGGCCCGCTGCTTGACCGGTGCGCCGCGGCAACCTGAATATCGCGACGGTCGAAATCACAGCGAATTTGTGACCAATGCGCCGATCGATCCCAATACCTTCGCCAGCGACTTGGCAGCTCAATTCGGCGCGATTCAAACAATTGAAGCGACTGATTGGATTGATCGTGTCGATCGGCTTCGTCGAGAACGATATGATTTGGATTCATGGCACTTCCGACACTGATTATCCTACGGATATCTCTGACCGCTCCCTTTTAGCTTTGTTTTCTTCATGACTGATTCCAACGTTTCTCGCCAGGCACTGCAAGCAAGACTCGCCCCCTTTGGCCAGGAAGGTGTACTGCGGTTTTGGGATGAACTGGACTCTGCTGGCCAGAACCAACTTGCTGCACAGATCCAAGACCTTGATCTGGACCAACTGGCAACGCTGCTGGCCGGTGAGGACGTCAAACAAGACTTTGCGGCGATGGCAGACCGGGCAATGTCGCCACCATCGGTGTTGGCGGACGGAACCGGCGCTGCGTGGTCGGTCGAAGAAGCCGTCAAACAGGGCGAAGCGGCACTGGCTGCGGGGGAAGTCGGCGCGATCCTTGTCGCCGGCGGTCAGGGGACCCGGCTAGGCTTTGACCAACCCAAGGGGATGTTTCCGGCGGGGCCAGTTTCGAACCGTACGTTGTTTCAAATTTTCGCTGACCGCTTGATCGCGATTGGTAGTCGATACAACGTCGAAGTGCCTTGGTACGTGATGACCAGCGACGCGACCGACGCCGACACTCGCAGTTATTTCGAAAGCAACGGGTATCTTGGGCTGAACCCGGATCAAGTCCGAATCTTCAAACAAGGCACCATGCCGGCCGTCGACGCGGCCACAGGCAAGTTGCTGATGGCGTCAAAGGATTCATTGGCCCTTAGCCCCGACGGTCACGGCGGAACCGTCCGCGCGCTCGATAAAACGGGTTGCCTTGACGACGCCGATGCGCGAGGCGTGAAATACTTGGCGTACATTCAAGTCGACAATCCGCTTGCCAATCTTTGCGACCCGGCTTTGATCGGGCATCACGTCATGGCGGCCAGCGAAATGACCACTCAAGTGGTCCGCAAACGCTATGCAACCGAGAAAGTCGGCAACATTGTGTTGGTCGATGGCAAAGTAAATGTGATCGAATACAGCGATTTGCCGGAATCTTCGGCCAAAGCCACGGCGCCCGATGGCAGTCTGAAACTGTGGGCCGGCAGCATCGGCATCCACGTGATCGACGTTGCTTTTTTGCGGCGAATGAGCCGATCAGCGGACGCGTTGCCGTTTCACCGAGCCTCGAAAAAGGTCGGCTTTGTGGACGATTCGGGCCTGCCGGTTGGACCGGATGAGCCGAATGCGACGAAGTTTGAACGTTTCATTTTCGATCTGCTGCCTTCAGCCGAAAATGCTTTCGTAGTCGAAGGCTTGCCCAGCGAAGCATTTGCGCCGATCAAGAACGCCGAAGGAGCCCCCACGGACACCGCGTCTTTGGCCCGTAAGGCGATCTCGGATTTGCACAAACGATGGCTGGTCGCGGCTGGGGCGGGGGTCGCGGACGGCGTTCAAGTCGAGATCAGTCCTCGATTTGCGTTATCGGCGGACGAGCTGCGCGAAAAAATTCCTGCCAGTTCAAAAATCGACTCCGACCGCTACTTTGACGCGTAACTACACTACGGATGCCTTTCCAATCGCTAACCCGCTAATAGGGCGTTTTGGCAGCCAGCGAAACTGTTGAGTGGTCCCCGGGGTTCAAACGAATTGCATCGCCGCTCGATGAAGGACGAAAGTTCGCCCGGGATGCGAATTATGAGTCGTGATTGATTGCAATCGCGACTCCATTCGCCCTACCCACCTCCCCCCATCCCGCCTAAACCATCAGACGACCGCCAATGTCTATGAATCAATCCATGCGTACTCGACGCTGTTTCCGTCGCCGCGGCGGCATGCTAGGCGGACTTCTGGTTTGCTTGATCCTTGTCGGAATCATCGGCGCGATTGGGTATCGGTTCTTTTATGATCCGGACTCTCGCATCGACACTAAGAATCTGATCACCGAGGTGGTTTCGAAGGCATCATTCGACCACATCGTCCTTGAACAGGGTGAAATCGAAAGCAGCAGCAACACCGAGGTGATCTGCGAAGTCAAATCATCAGGTGGCAACGGCGGAACGTCGATTTTGTGGGTCATCGACGAAGGTGCCAAAGTCAACAAAGGCGACAAGCTGGTCGAACTCGATTCGTCGCAGTTGGAACTGCGTCTGAAAGAGCAAAAGATTCAAGTCATCACCGAAGAAGCACGCGTCACGACGGCTCAAGCCCAACTTGAACAAGCCAAAATCGCCAAAGAAGAGTATCTGCAGGGCGTCTTCAAGACCGAAGAGAGCGCGTTGCTGAGTGCCGAAGCTGTAGCAAACCAAAACCTGTTGAAAGCACAGTTGGCGATTGAGAGCAGCAAACGCTTGGTGGCGAAGGGTCTAGTCAAAGAGCTGCAACTGCAGGCAGACCAGTTTGCCGTCATCAATGCGACCAACCAATTGAAAGCCACCGAAGGCCAGTTGCGGGTGCTGCGAGACCTGACCAAAAAGAAAATGGTCGTGCAGTTCGACAGCGAGATCGAAGCGGCTGCGGCGACTTTGTCGGCTGCGTCAAGCGAGTTGATGGAAGAGCAAAACGAATTGGATGATATCGAAGTTCAAATCGAAAAATGCGTCATGTACGCACCATCCGACGGCGTCGTTGTCCATGCCAACCGATTCAGCAGCCGTGGTGGCAATGCCGAATTCGTGGTCGAAGCCGGTGCGACGGTACGTGAACGACAAGCCATCATTCGACTGCCCGACCCGACACGAATGCAAGTCAAATGCAATATCAACGAGTCTCGCATCACCTTGGTGCGTGGCGGCATGCCGGCAAAGATTTCGATCGACGCAATCCCGGGAATGAAGTTGACGGGAGTCGTCAAGAAAGTGAACCGTTACGCCGAGCCGGGCGGTTTCTTCAGCTCGTCGATCAAAGAGTACGCGACGATCATTGAAATTCGCGATCCACCAGAAAACATCCGAACCGGAATGACCGCCGAGGTCCAAATCTTTGTTGAACAGCTTGAAGACGCTCTGCAAATTCCAATTCAAGGATTGTACGAACACGGCGGCGAGATGTTCACATTGGTGAAGCGATCCAACAGTTCGTTTGACACCGTCAAAGTGGAAATTGGTGCGACCAACGACACGATGGCAAGCATTGCCGAAGGGTTGAAAGAAAACGACGAAGTGGTCCTGAACCTGCGGGAACACTTGACGCTTATGGAACTTCCCGACGTCGAAGCGGAAGACAACAGCGAAATGCGAGCACTCGGCGCCCAGCAGAAACTAGCGCCACCGGTCGTCATCGGTGACCCGGAACAGGGGCGTCCCGGTGGCGATGGTCCCAGCAGGGGCGGCGATGGCGAACGAGGCCCTCGAGGTGGTGGTGGACCGGGTGCGGGCGGGCCGGGCGGCGGACAAGACGCAGGCGGCAGGGGACCTGGTGGTGGTGGCGGACCACCGGATGCCAACGCGATGGTTGCTCGCATGATGGAACGAAACGATACCGACGGTGACGGCAAACTATCGGCCGAAGAACTCAGTTCCGTTGACGAGCGTGCTCGCAGTGGAACCCAAGCGGCTGACGAAGATGGCGACGGCGAAGTCTCACGCGCAGAACTGTTGAAGTCGATGAAAGCTCGGTTCAGCGGCGGAGCTTCGCAGTGAGTGCTCCAAAGGTCAGCGGAATCGAAAAGCAAGACGATGTACCGGTACGACTGGCGACATCGATTCGCAACCTGACAAAAGAGTACGTGCTTAAAAGCGAAACCGTCCGCGCCCTTCGCGGCGTTTCTTTCGATGTCCCCGAAGGTGATTATGTCGCGATCATGGGGCCGTCGGGAAGCGGAAAAAGTACACTGCTCAACCTACTCGGCTGCTTAGATAAACCCACCAGCGGAAGCTTGCTGTTGGGCGATGACGACATTGCGTCGATGACGGACGACCAATTGGCCGACATTCGCAGCCAACGCATCGGATTTGTGTTCCAGTCTTACAACCTGATCCAACAACTTTCGGTGCTCGAAAACATCCAAGTGCCGCTGTACTACCAAGGCCGCTTGGGAGCAAAGGAACGCGAACGCGCCATCGCACTTGCAACAGAGGTTGGGTTGAAAGACCGACTCGGCCACCGCCCAACGCAGCTTTCCGGAGGTCAGCAGCAACGCGTTGCGATCGCTCGTTCGCTGATCAATGATCCATTCTTTATCCTCGCCGACGAAGCGACGGGCAACCTGGACTCGGTCACGACCGATGAAATCCTGGCGATTTTTGATCGTTTAAACTCCGAAGGCCGTACCATCATCATGGTCACGCACGAAGACGATGTTGCGATGCGAGCCAAGCGAATCGTACGTCTAAAGGACGGTCTATTGCATACCGACGAAGTCGTCCCTGAAGAAGAACGCAATGAAATGCGTGAAAAGCAAGCTGCCGCCGTGCTCGAGTTTTTGGCTCGCGAATAACAGCGTTAAACATTTTTTGGAATCGAGCAAACATGCTGTGGCTTCGTACTTGGAAACTGGGAATCAAGAGTCTTGCGTTGCATCCGCTGCGCACCGGACTGACGATGCTTGGCATCATGATTGGCGTTTGGGCGGTGATCGTGCTAACCGCCATCAGCCAAGGTGCAAGTGACCAGGTTCAAAAGCAAATCGAGTCACTCGGGTCGACCACCATCATCGTCCGCAGCCAGAAGCCGCCAGATGACAAAATGGCGGGCATGTCGGCCAGCCAATATGGTCTTAAACGCAGCGACCTGGAAAAAATCTTGGTCAACGTTCCGACCATTGAAACGGCCATTCCGATCCGCGAGATCCGTCGCCAATTCACGTACCGAGATCGCGTCATTGACGGTCGGCTGGTCGGCTGCACGCCGGCCTACTCAGAGGTCAATCATCTGAAAATCCGCCGCGGTGGTGGCCGGTTTATCTCCGACGCAGACGAAATCAAGGCCGACACGGTGTGCGTCATTTCCTCGGGCGTCGCCGAGCGACTGTTCCCGTTTGAAGAACCACTCGGCAAACGCGTTACGGTCCCTGAACATACCGACAAGTACAAAATCATTGGCGTGCTGCAACACCGCAATGCGTCGGCGGCGATTGGTGGGTCGTTGGACTCACAAGACTTTTCGGCGGACGTGTACATCCCCATGAGCACGTTGCGGAAACGAATTGGTGACACGATCGTGACGCGTCGCAGTGGCCAGTTCCAAATGGAAATCATGGAACTGAATCAAATCACCTTGCAAGCCAAGAACCAAGACCAAGTCAAGAATTCGGCCGCCATGATCGAAGGCTTGCTCGCCCAGTCACATGGTGATTTGAATGATGTTGCTGTGGTCGTGCCTCTAGAACTACTCGAACAAGCTCGCAATATGAAGCTGATGTTCTTGGGCATCGGAATTTTGATCGCTTGTATCTCGTTGGTCGTTGGTGGGATCGGGATCATGAACATCATGCTGGCCAGCGTGACCGAGCGAACTCGCGAGATCGGCATTCGCCGAGCGTTGGGCGCGAAACAGCACGATATCACTCGCCAATTTTTGGTTGAAACCATCGTGCTAAGTTTCGCCGGTGCGATCCTCGGTATCGTGATCGGTCTGCTCAGTTTGCCGGCCTACCGCTTAGCGATCATAGGCGTCAAACAAGGAATGCCCGAGAAGTTTGCGGCACTGCCAGCGGCCATCCGCGAAGCCGAGCCTGCGATCGTCTATTGGACGATCCCGTTGGCGGTTGCCATCGCCGTCGGAGTCGGACTGATCAGCGGACTATACCCGGCAATTCGAGCCGCCAAGATGAATCCCATCGAAGCGTTGCGTCACGAGTAATCGTGGCGAGTGGAACGCAACCCACGATCTGCATCAGCGGGTCACGTCGATGGGATAGTTCAGCACTCGACTGCCGTCCTGTTCGACCGCCCGCAACAGCATTCGTTTTCCGACCAATTCGCCGCCGTTGGGCCAGAAGATTTCACGGCGAGTTGTTTCGCCAGGTTCGATCGTGACAAAACGGCGTTGGTACTGTCGGCCAGGCGGTGGGAACAACAGACAATCATACGATTGACTTCGGCTAGACCGATTCGTAATTTCGATTTGCACTCGAAGTTCGTTCCCGCGAAGCAATCGAGTAAGAATCTTGATGTCCAACCCTTCCGGGCCAACGACGAGGCTTCGATGGACGGTGATTAACTTGGGCGGCACGGTTTCTAATTCAAATTGCAGGGGCACATCGTACGTGCCAATTTTCGCAACGTTACTGAGCACGACTTCAAACGGCTCGCTGGTCGAGCGCCCGCTAAGCGTTTCCCAATTTCGAATCGGATTGGTGATCTTCCAAGACGGAGGCGTCAGAACTCGCACGGTGCCAACCATACTCTCGCGAGTCGGATTCGTGAATTTGACACTTAGCGGCTGAACGAGCCCTAGTAAGCTGTCGAGTTGGGTCGGTTGCAGTGCAACCGACATACGAAACAACAACAACGATGGATCGGCGCCAACGATGAAGATGGGAACTGGCCCGATCGAAATGTGTTGGCTTGGTTGAACGGGGTCCGGGTGAACCGGCAAATCGGTGACCCGCCCCCAAACGTCCACCATTTGGACGTTGTCACCCAGATAGATTTTTTCTTCGGTTGGCTCGGCCGACCACAACATCAACACAGCCCGATCACCGCCAACAAAGACGGTATTGTCCGCACCGCTTTGCAGTTGCAACGAACCCGTCTTTCGCAAATTGCCAATCAACCGCGACGTCGTTCGCCAAGGCAAAAGCAATTCATCGGGACGGCCACCCGGGCGAAGCAAACCATTCTCTTCACTATGCGGATCGCTGACGAATGCCGCTTGCACACGGTGCCCACGAACCGTGGCCATGCGAAGCACAAGATCACGAATACGAGAATCGCGGTCATAGCGACTCTTTTCAATCGGATCGAGCAGCAACCAAGTTCGCGGCCCACTGCCACGCGAATGCGACTCTTCTAAGCCTAGAAACGCGTCCAGTTCATGCGCCGCCAATGGCGGGTCACTGCTGCGACAGATTGCTTGCCACGACGTTTCATTCTCGTCGAGCTCTCCCTCTAGCCAAGGCCACGAGATAGCGACATCAATTGGTTGACCGAAACCTTGTAGACCTGTCGAGATCGCGTCGATCGAATCTCGCAGCCTCGGACGCCCCAAGAAACTGTGGTCACGGTCGGCGCCCAATTGCCAAGTGCGAACCTTCAACGTCAATCGTGTCATCAACGGTTCAAGCAGGGGTTGCCAGGTCGCAACGTCGCGAAATAACTGCGATGCAACCAAGTCACGACGGCCTCGCAAGTTGTACTTTGCAATTTGTGATTCGGGTGGCAAGTCCAACATGCCCACCGTTTGCAAACCGTTGTCTTGAAATCGAGTCAACAACGCGGCGGTCTCTTCGGCAGCAACGCTATCGGTTGGCGCGAACCAACAAGGATACTTGACCCAGGCCACACCGAGACTAGCCAACCAAGGCCCCAATTCCCTCGCTGGTACCTGCGAATTTCCATTCGGCAGCGTCCAACCGAACGGACCGTGCGGCGGGCCGCCAACAAGATCATCAATCACGACAAATGACACATCGGTCGACAACGTCGAAGCCCGTTTTCCAACGATGGACGCAGCCACGCGGTAGAAACCAACGTCCACGTGCGGGAGCTGCCAAGTGACATCGGAATCAACCGAACGAGTAGCCGTTTCATCGGAAGCCACAGATGGATTCTCACTCGCCGATGTTTTGCTCGCAGAGTCGCCACGGTGATTGACCGACAACAACTCACTGGCGAGTTCTCGATTGTCATGATCGAGCAGTCGGAACTGAATTTGCGACGCGCCCGCGGGCAGACCCATGATCTTTGCAGTCGTCGTGATCGGCTGGCCAATTCTGTAGACGCCGCGAGCTTGATCGGTGACAACTTGCAGTTGCGGGTACTGCTCGATGCGAAGATTATCAAAACCGATCGTACCACGGATGTCTTCCAATCCGTCTTCGCTGCGTTGGACCATGATGCGAATCATCATGGCTTTGGCGCCCATCGGCGGACGAACCAGTTCGACAAGACAGGTTGTCCAACCGGTCGTGCCACCGCGGGGGACAGTTGAATGTCGGGCGAGTTCCTGATTGCTTTCGTCCAAGAAAACCAGTTCCGCGCGTGCGGTGTCGTGACGCAACCCCTTGGTCATGATGTCGGCCGAGAACCGATACTGGTACATACGACTAGCTTCGATCACCGGCGACTGAGCCGTGAACTGGCCACCGTCGAGTTCGATTTTGACGAAGCGATCGACGGTCATGTCGGCGATCGATGGCGGCAGTGCCGGCAGACTCGGAAACTGGGATCGTAGTTTCAGCCAAGGGCGCAGCGTTGACGAATCGATCTTCAACATGCTGCGTTCAAATTCCGGATCGCGAGCGACGATCTCGTACTGAACGTAGCTCGGATAGGAATTACCCGTCGCACGCTTCCAACCATCAGGTTCGCCATCGAAACCCTGGTCATCCTTTCGACTAAAATCCCACACGAAACTCTTGAGTTCCGTAATCGCAACCGCGGCGGACTCGTTGGAGTCTTCGTCAGCAACACTGCAACGCGCCCCAAGCAATGCGAACACCAATGCCAGGCAGGCGACGCTGGACGCGCCGTTGAAAATCAGCCGTTCCCTATTACGATGCAAAGCTAAACAGCGAAAATCGATCCATCGCAATCCGGCACAGCGCAATTGCCAGCCTAGGCCGACTGCGACCATGTAGGAGATTCGTTGCGTGACACGTAAGATGTCGGCGATAGCGGTACCGATCATGGGACGACAGTCACCCATTGGTGATGATGAGATGACGAAAATGCAAAAACGAATGATTTCAAGCGACAAAGTGGCAACATGGCCGAACTGAATGTGGCGATCCGAACCGATTCGATGCGGATGCCGCTGCGCCAATCGCTCGAACAGGCGTCTGAACTGGGGGTCCGAGCGATCGAATTAGACGCGCGCAGCGGGATCCACCCTTCTCAATTGTCGGACACCGGGCTCCGTCAGTTGCGTAAAACGCTCGATGACCTCAACTTGAAGGTATCTTCTTTGCGTTTTCCGACCCAAAGAGGCTTTGATAGCATCGAAAATCTCGACCGACGCATCGATGCCACCAAGTCAGCGATGTTGCTAGCATATAAGCTGGGCGCTCCTGTTCTGGTCAACGCGATCGGGATGGTGCCTGAATCCGAAGACGATCCGCGGTACACAACCCTGCGCGAAGTGATGGACGATCTGGGCCGACATGGGGCGCGAGTCGGCGCCTTCTTTGCGGCCGAAACCGGAACCGAATCTGGCGAGACACTGGCCAAATTGCTCGACACCTGTGTCGACGGTTACGTGGCAGTCGCGCTGAATCCAGGTCAGTTGATCGTCAATCGTTTTTCGGTTCCCGATGCGGTGAAGGCGTTACGTGAACGAGTCCAATTGGTTTGTGCCGTTGATGGAGTGATCGACTTGGCAGCCGGTCGCGGGATCTCGGTTCCGTTGGGACAAGGGATCGCGGACTTTCCTAACCTGATCGGCTTATTAGAAGAAAACCGCTATCGTGGACGCTACGTGGTTGGCCGAGCCGATTCAAGCATCGGCGAACTGCGTCAAAGCGTCGAGTACCTCAAGAACCTGTGAGTCACAACATGCGAATCGGTGTCCCCAAGGAAACATGGCCGGGCGAACGCAGAACCGCCATGGTCCCCGCCAACGCGAAAAAACTGATCCGACAAGGGTTCGCTGTGTCCGTCGAATCCGGCGCCGGCATCGAATCAGGTTTCGACGACCCGTCCTATACCGAAGCTGGTGCGACCGTCGTTGCGGATCGACAAGACTTGCTGCGTCAATCGGACTTGGTTTTGCGAGTCCGTAAACCGGCAAACGACGAAGTCGCGTCGCTTAAAGACGGTGCGGTGCACGTCAGTTTTCTGGATCCGTACAACGAGCCTGATCTGATCACGGCGATGTCCAACCAAGGCGTCACTGCGATTTCGATGGAGATGATTCCGCGATCAACGATTGCTCAAAAGATGGATGCACTGTCGTCACAGGCCAACTTGGCCGGGTACGTCACAGTGATCCAAGCCGCGTACCATTGCCCCAAAGTCTTTCCGATGATGATGACGCCATCGGGAACCATCCGACCGGCCCGAGTCTTCATCATCGGCGCCGGCGTGGCAGGTTTGCAAGCGATCGCGACCGCCAAGCGTTTGGGGGCGAGAGTCGAAGCGTTTGATACTCGGCCCGTCGTGGCGGAACAAGTTCGGTCGCTCGGTGCCAAGTTCGTCGAAATCGATTTGGGCGAAGTCGGTCAAACCGAACAGGGCTATGCCAAAGCACTAACCCCCGAGCAGGTCGAACTGCAACGCGAAGGGCAAAAGGCGATCATTGCGGCATCCGATGTCGTCATCACCACCGCTCAATTGTTTGGACGCCCCGCACCGCGAATCATTACGGCCGACATGATCCAGGCGATGCAACCGGGCAGCGTGATCGTCGATATGGCTGTCGAAACCGGTGGCAATGTCGAAGGATCGGTGCTGGACCAAATCGTCGACATCGGCGGCGTCAAAATCATCGGCATTGGCAACTTGCCGTCCGAAGTCAGCCGCAACGCGAGCGAAATGTACTCAAACAACCTGGTCAACTTGATCGAAGAATTCTGGGACGCTGAAACTAAAGTTCTGACGCTTGACCCGGAAAACGAAATCGTCCGCGCCGCCGTCATCACTCGCGATCGCAACATCGTCAACGAATCCGTCAAAGCGAAAATGGAGTCCTAAAACATGGACATGGTGTATCTCGGCTTCATCTTAATGTTGTCGGTTTTCTTGGGTTTCGAACTGATATCCAAAGTCCCGTCGACACTGCACACGCCGCTGATGTCAGGGGCCAATGCGATCTCGGGGATCACAATTGTCGGCGCTATCCTGGCAGCCGGTGCTGATCTTGGACCGTGGGCCACTTGGTTGGGGGCGATTGCGGTTTTCTTTGCGATGGTAAACGTGGTCGGCGGCTACATGGTGACCGACCGCATGCTGTCGATGTTTAAGAAGAAAGACAATTCGCCGAAGGAGAAATCATGAATCCTGAAATCATCGGTGGCGTCTACATCGTCACGGCGGCGATGTTCATTTACGGACTGAAACGCCTCGGGTCACCCGCCACAGCGGTTGGTGGCAACTTGATCTCGTCGATTGCGATGCTAGTCGCCGTGATCGTGACCATGCTGTCGCTCGAAATCGTCGACTATCGCTGGATCGCCGTCGCGATGGTGCTAGGTTCGATTGTCGGCGCCGTTGCAGCTCGCCGGGTCGAAATGACGGGCATGCCTGAAATGGTCGCGTTGTTTAACGGATCGGGCGGCATCGCGTCGTTGCTGGTCGGATGGGCAGCACTCTATCCGCCGGGCGGCGGGTTCGGTGGACTACCTGCGTTCACGATGGTAACCATCGTGTTGTCGATCTTGATCGGCGGAGTCACTTTCACGGGCAGTCTGGTCGCATGGGGGAAACTGTCCGAGCGACTTGGCAGTGGCGCCGGTGCATTCCCTGGTCAACAGTTCGTCAGTTTATTGGTATTGGCCGCTCTGATCCTTTGCAGTGTGATCATGGTCATCTTGCCGGGCTGGACCGGGCCGATGGTCAGTGCAGTGATCCTGCTGTCGTTGGTATTGGGCGTGCTAGCGGTGATCCCGATCGGTGGTGCCGATATGCCGGTGGTGATTTCACTGCTGAACAGTTACTCGGGCTTGGCGGCTTGCGCGGCTGGTTTCGCGATCAACAACACAATTCTGATCGTCGCGGGCGCTTTAGTCGGTGCTGCGGGGATCATCTTGACGAACATCATGTGCCGAGCCATGAACCGCTCGCTAACACACGTGCTGTTTTCGGGATTCACAGCGACCGGCGCGGCCACCAAAGTCGAAGGCGAAGTGAAACCGATCACCGCCGACGATGCTTTCTTGATCCTAGAAGCCGCTTCGTCGGTCGTGATGGTGCCGGGCTACGGGATGGCGGTTGCCCAAGCACAACACGTGGTTCGCGAACTGGGCGAACTGCTAGAAGCCAACGGCGCCGAAGTCTCCTACGCGATTCACCCGGTTGCCGGCCGGATGCCCGGCCACATGAACGTGCTGCTTGCCGAAGCGAACGTGCCGTACGACCAACTGGTCGAAATGGACGACATCAACCGGCGGATCGAAAACGTTGACGTGGCGATCGTTATCGGCGCTAACGACGTCGTGAATCCGGCGGCTCGCGAGGACGAAAACAGCCCGATCTACGGCATGCCGATCATCAACGTCGACCATGCGAGAACGGTTTTTGTCTTGAAACGATCGATGGCATCCGGCTTTTCCGGTGTCGACAACCCGCTGTTCTTTGGCCAAAACACACGAATGCTATTCGGTGACGCCAAAGCATCGCTGGCCAGCGTGATCGCCGAGTTCAAGTCCTAGTAAACCCTGAACGATTTGCCTAGCTCTTCTGTTGGCTCCACAGCGCCAACATCTCGATCAGGTGTTCGACCGCATCGGCCATTTCGTCCAAGCATGCGAACTCGGTCACCGCGTGAATGTTGTGCTGACCACTCGACAGGTTTGGTGTTGGCAACCCTTTTTCGGTCAGTTGGCTGCCGTCGGTGCCTCCGCGAATGATCATGCGCGAGGGCGTCCGCCCCAGTCGCACGAACGCCTGTTCGGCAAACGAAACTGACTCGGGAAGTTCTTCCAGTCCTTCGCGCAAGTTTCGGTACTGACGACGAACCGCCACTTCGACTTTCATTCCCGGTGTTTGCTCGGCGATCTTGTGCGCGAGCGTTTCAATTTGCTGGGCGTACCGTTTTAAGTCTTCGCTGTCGAACGATCGCAAAATCATTTCAACACTCGCTTCGCCCACACCACCATCGATCGAATGCGGGTGAATGAATCCTTCACGATCTTCGGTTGTTTCAGGTGTGCAAGTTTCTCGTGGCAGCGCGGCAACAAAATCACTGGCGGCGCGGATCGCGTTGACCATTCGCCCCTTGGCGATTGATGGGTGGATGTTATGCCCGATGAATCGCACGGTGGCTGCGTCGGCTGAAAACGTTTCGACATCGATCATTGACGAACCGCCGCCATCGATCGTGTAGGCGACCATGGCGCCGACTTGCCCAAGATCGATCTTGTCGGTTCCCCGTCCGATCTCTTCGTCACAGGTGAACAGCAACCGCACGGGACCGTGCATCAAGTGAGGATTTTCGATCAACGTCTGCGCTAGCTCCATGATGATGGCGACACCGGCTTTATCATCGCCGCCAAGCAACGTCGATCCATCGGTGGTGATCAACGTTTTGCCAATTAAATCTAGAAGCGATGGCGACGATGCGACCGAAATTTGGCCGCCCGCAGGCAAAGGAATGTCGCCTCCTGCATACGCGTCGATGACCTGCGGCTTGACGCCTGCGCCGGGCGCTTCGGGCGACGTGTCCAAGTGAGCGACCAAGGCCACGGTGGGACTGTTGCCACCATCGCTTGCTGGCACCGTTCCCCACACCAGTGCATGATCATCTTGAACCGCATCGGTAATCGACATCGCGGCTAGTTCTTTGCAAAGTTCGGCTCCAAGCAGCCGCTGGCCGGGCGAACTGGGATATTGGTCGGTGTCTGGATTGGCGGTCGTGTCGATTTGCACGTAACGCAGAAAGCGTTCCAGCAGACGGTCGCGATTGACGCGCGTGACAGAACGATCGTGAGGTTTTTTATCGGCGGTCATGGCAAATTCTGGGCAAACTTGGGGTGTGGACGTTCGGTCAATGGCACGGAATAGGTACATTGTTTCATAGAACGAAGTTCGCAGGCACCCGCCCGCCGCAATCAAGTAACCCCAAAAGCAACTGCCGATGGTCGATCAAGTTTCCTATCTGGTCTTCGACGTTGAAAGTGTTGCCGACGGCGAACTTGTTTCGAAGGTCCGCTATCCGGGCCAAAATTACACGCCGATGGAGGCGATCGAAACGTATCAAGACGAGTTGATGGAAACGAAGGGTACGACCTTCATTCCTCATACGTTCCAGGTGCCGGTCGCGGTGGTCGTCGCCAAAGTCGCAATGGATTTTCGGCTGGTGGATTTGGTTTCGCTGGACGAACCCGAGTTCCGACCGCACGTCATCACTCAACACTTTTGGCGAGGCTGGGAAGCCTACAAGTATCCGACTTGGGTGACATTCAATGGTCGCTCGTTCGACGTGCCGCTGATGGAACTAGCGGCGTACCGTTTTGGGGTATCACTGCCAAAGTGGTTCCGTGGCGAAGGTTACAAGTCACCACGCAATCGATTCAACACGACCGCCCATCTGGACTTGCAGGATGTGCTGACGAACTTTGGGGCGGCGCGCTGTAACGGTGGGCTGAATTTGGTTTCGCAGATGCTTGGTAAACCCGGAAAGGTGGACCTGACCGGCGACCAAGTGCAACAGCAATACAACGATGGAAAAAAGAAGGCGATCAGTGACTACTGTCGCTGTGATGTGCTTGACACCTACTTCGTCTTTTTGCGAACGCGAGTTCTAACAGGGCACATCACGCTAGACCAAGAGATCGAGTTGGTCGCCGAGGGGAAGAAGTGGATCGAGGAACGCGCCGACGATTGCGAGGCCTACCATGTCTATCTCTCGCACTGGAACGAATGGAAGAATCCTTGGATCGCCGAAGAAACCGAGGCTGAACCAGAGACGGCGGCCGATGAGCCTGCCGCGAAAGAAGCCAATGGCGTCACGCAATCCGAAGGCAAAACCTAACAGCCCATGTCAGCCTGGTTTTCGGGTAGTGGAACTCGCCAAGAGTTTGTCGATTTTAGTACTCCATCGCGATCTGATTGTTCAACCGTTAGCCGCAGGCGTACGCGACAGGAGACACGCACGCCTGCGGCTAACGGCTAAACGGTTAAATCGACAAACCGCCGAACGCCTTGACGGTTTCTTCACGAACTCTGCACGAGATTTGGCTGCGCGAGCGGAGCGTCGTTTGCACGGTTGCTTGCCCCCCGCAGCTCTCCCATTCTGCCGGTTCTCTCTTTACATAGGCGATCCGCGGTAGGTACGGTCGCGTTCAAACCCCAGCCGAACCGGCAGTCTCCACTGTTCATTTTTTGGCAAACGGGTTTGAAACATACCTGCACTTGGAACTACGGACTGGACCCTGATGGCTGGACAAGGAAGTCTTCGCCACTCGTCGTCGATGCTGCACCGCTTAACGGTGACAGTTCAGGCTCGCGTTGTTTTTACTCTGATATTCGGTTGGATTCTGGGATCGAGCCACAGCCTTGCACAGGCTCCGCTGATCGAGACCACATCGCACGACGGTGTCGTCGACATTGAATTGCGATGGCAGTGGACGTCACCAAGTCCGATGCAGTGGGACTTGGAAGCAACCGCCATCGATTCAGCCGATGCGAAGATCCTAGATATTCGTCCCGACTCGCCATTGACGCGACTTTCAGGCGATTTGATTCGGTCGGCCGACCAAACCAGCGTGCGATTGGTTCCACAGCAACCGATGACCACCGGCGCAATCCTGTTCCGCCTAAGATGTTCAGAAAACGGCGTTCTGCGGCTACGAAGCACCACCCCCGAGACTCCGCCATCGGACAAGAGCGACGGCGAAGTTCTGGAAATCGCAATCAAAAAATTAGCTGCCGGCGCTGCGTTCGAATCACCCAACAGAGTTTCTAGTTCCCCAACTTGGACGATTCAACGACTTGAAACCGACTCCGTTCGAATTCGCGTGGGCGAAAAACACTCGATCTGTGCTCCCGATCAACCCATCGACTTGTCGGTTCGCATCAACTCAATTCCAGGCCGTGCATCGACCTCGGTGTTGATGAAGTACGGTTTTTATGAAGTGGCTCGCGGACAAACCATTCACTCGGGCCAGAAATCCGTCACGCTCGACGCCAACGGCAACTCGCCAACGGTCACGATCGACGACAACGTGTTGCACGACGAAGGGGTCTATGAGTTTCGCTGCGAAATCGAGACCGATCAGGACAAACTGTGGTCCCGCCTGCGCCGCCGAGAACCCGCG
>JBAUHR010000247.1:0-2443 GCA_049680385.1 Rubripirellula sp.
CCAAAGAGTTTCTTCTTGGAAGACACTCCCTCGACGGCCCAAGCCAACCTGCCAGCACCTCATGGCTAGTGGACGTATCATGTACATGACCTGCAAAAATGCAAATCAACACGAATTGACTGCAAAAGTTCAACTCAAGTGGTGGCAACGACTTCCAGCAAAAGACCACCCTGAAAACCACTTCAGACTTATGGGTAATGACAAGGTTCCCACCGGCCAGTCTTGAAAGCAGCCGGTGGGAACCGGCCAATTTTGAAAGCGGCCGGTGGGAACCGGCCCTACTTGCTCACTCGACGGCGATGCAGGCGGCTTGTTCGGTGCTGCGGACGAATACCTTTCCGTCACTGATTGCGGGCATCGACCAGCACTTGCCGGTCAAGACGTCCTTGCGGGCCAGTTCGTGGTATCCCGATGGATCCGCTTTGACGATCGCGACTTCGCCAGCGTCCGACAGCACCACCAACTTGTCGCCTGCCAAGATACAGTTGCCCGGTCCGAATCCTCGCTCAGCCCACTTGATTTCACCGGTGGCAAGTTCAACACATTGCAGCGGAGCGGTCCCGTACTTCTTGAATTCAAAGAGACCGTACAGGTGACCATCGTGGACGACCGGCGTGCTCCAGTGATTCATCAACTCGTTCGACTTGAACCAAACTTCGTCGGCGATCGCGCTGCCATTCTTCTTGAAAACGCCTGCGCCGACGCCGTAGCCAGCCGAACAGTAGACAAGGTCGCCATCAGTGACCGGTGATGCTGCCGTCGACGTGCTGAATGGGAACTGAGCCCGCCAAAGTTCTTTGCCCGACTTGGCGTCGACCGACACCAAACCCGATTTGGCAAAGAAGATCACCTCGTCACCGTTGTCGCCTTTAGCAACTGTCGGCGTTGCGTGAGTGATCGTTTCGTCACCCGATTCCCAAACGTTTTTGCCGGTTGTCTTTTCAAACGCCAAGAACGACTTGCCGGCTCCGCCACCGCCCACAATGACCAAGTCGCCGGCGATCACTGGTGATGTCGCGTTTAGCCACGAAATGTTTCGGCCATCATATTCGGCGATGATGTCACGCTTCCAAAGAGGCTTGCCCGTCGCCGCATCGAAACATTGCAACAACATGTACGAATCGTAAACATAGACTCGGCCGTCATCGACCAACGGCGTTGACCGCGGCCCGTCGCCGCCACGATTGTCTTTCGTGCCTGCACCGCCGCCGCCCTGTTCGTAGTTGCTGCTTCCCATCGGCGCCGACCATTGTTCTTTACCGCTCTTGGCGTCCATCGCCACAAGCGTTTCCTTTTCGTCGCGCCCAATCACCGTGAATGCACGGCCGTCGGCAATTGCAAACGAACTGAAACCCAATGGCGCTGGGACAGTCCAAACGACGTTCAACGAATCACCGATCGACTCGGTCGATTTCCCATCGCCTTGGCTACCACGATACTGGTGCCAATCTGCGGCGCTGGCGAACGAGGCAGACACGGCGACGGCGGTGGCTGCACAAGCAAAACGGAACAATTTCATTGTCAAAGCCTTTTCGGCGTGGGGCGAGAATGGTGGGAGGGCGGAAAACACGCGGCTTCGTCAATTTCAAGCTCTGTGGTTTCGGGCCTCGTAGTTTAGTAGAACCAGGCTGTCATGGTTAGCCGTTCTCCTGACACGCCCCAACTCTTGCCAAGAAGCCAAGCATGGATCCGTTTCTAGCTGCCGCCATCGACGAAGCCCGCCAGGGACTTAGCGAAGACGGCATTCCCATCGGATCGGTACTCGTCATCGATGGTGAAATTGTTGCCCGCGGGCACAACCGACGCATCCAAAAAGGAAGCGTGATCTTGCACGCCGAAATGGACTGCCTGGAAAACGCCGGGCGACGAACCGCGGCTGAATATTCTCGGTCGATTTTGTACTCGACGCTGTCGCCGTGCGACATGTGCAGCGGTGCAGCCCTGCTGTACAAGATTCCCAAAATCATTGTCGGCGAAAACCGAACGTTCCAAGGCCCCGAGTCCTACGTCCGCGGTCGAGGCGTGGATCTGGAAATCCTCGACGATCCCGACTGTTTCGCCATGATGCAGTCCTTCATCGCCAAGCGGCCACAGTTGTGGAACGAAGACATTGGGCTGCCGACTTAGCCGACCCGCGCATTCTTGGCTCGCAGATGTTCCAAATAATCACAGCCCTTCCAAGTCAGAACCAAGGGGCCTTTGTCGGCGAGCGTTTGTGAACCGAGCTCAACAAAACCCGCGTCGGCCAACAGGTAGACGTGATCGACAACCGCATCACGTTCGTACCCCTCGATCGGAATCGTCCCTTTGAACATGCGGTGCCCCTTGCTCTCGACAAACAACAGCAACTTGTAAACCAAAACCATGTCTCGCTTCATCGAACGTCTTTCCAGTCGGGGCATCGCTCAGCAACAGACACGCGAAATCGCAATGTCGAACCGCC
>JBAUHR010000248.1:0-2854 GCA_049680385.1 Rubripirellula sp.
ATCACCAATTCCACGAATCCCGTACTCGTTGTTACCGCTGATCACGTTGCCTGACGTTTGTAGTGATCCAGCGATTTCGTTTCGCTGTGCCGTACCCGTCAGGTAGACACCGTAGGTTGGGCTATTCGTTGCAGCCGCCGTGCCGTCAGCGGTGGTTCCGATGTAGTTGTTCTTAACAAAGTTGTCCGAGACACCTTCCAGCCAGATCCCCGCCGTCGTCGCACCGCCGGCAATTGCGTTTCGATCCGCCGCACTATCACCGCCAACCGTATTGTTGTTTGCACCACCGGTGATTCGCACTCCCGCACTGGCGTTCGGATCCGTAGTTACACCATCGGGCAGCAAACCGAGAAAGTTGCCGGCTACCTTCACGTTCTGCGCGCCAGAACCGATCACGACTGCATCATCTGCACCGACAATTGACAGACCACGAATAGTCACGTCGTTGCTGTTGACGGTGAACACATCATTGGTCACACCGTCAATGACCCAAACAATCGAGGCATCGTTACCAATTTCCAGCGAATTGGGGCTTGCATCTGGGTCGGCGTATCCGTCTAGCGTTACCGGCTGAGTAATCGCAGGAAGTGCCGACGCAAGCACGATTGTGTGCCAACCGAGACTCGTGTTGAAGAATTCGATGACGTCAGCATTAGGCTGAGCATTGGCATCCAGGATTGCTTGACGCAGCGAACCCGGTCCGCTGTCGGCGGAATTGGTGACTTGGATTGTTGTTTTCACAGAACGCGAAAACTCGGTCGAACCAAACGCAGCATCCGACGCGTAAGCCGTCAAGTATTTGTCGCCCACGATCGTCGCAGGAATCCCAATCGATCCATTGCCTGTTGCATCAGTCGACACAGCCGACGAGCCCACCAACTCCTGTGCATCGCCATAGCGGTCCCCCGAATACAGGTAGACCGTCATCCCCGTGCTGGCCGGCAGATCCGTCAACGAAACATTCACAACGCCTGTTGCAAAATCAATCGAATCGATCGTGACTTGAGATGGTGTGTCTAGGCCGTCATCGCTGATGTCGATGCCAAGTCCGCCATTGGAATAAATCAAGTTCTCCGCAATGACGTGGACGGAATCGGAATTGGTCAGGACGCCGGTTTCCGTGTTGAAAGCGATGACATTCTCTGCCCCAGCCGGACCACCTAAAGTCATCGGAATCCCCGAAGCAGTTCCTAGAAGGCGCACTCCAAATCGATTCGGGAGCGGTGTCGCCCCATCCATTGCCACACCAATGAAGTTGCCTTCGATGATACGAGAATCGATCGCATTGGTTTGAGCGCCAGCGATGGCTGAAATCCTAGCACCACCAAAAACGTTTCCTTCACCTGGGTCAGATCCACCAATCTGTACCGATCCCGCACTTCCTGCATGAAGCACGCCGTTTCCGTGAATACCCAGCAACGTCACACCATCGGCCCCAACCCCAACCAGGTTGCCAATGAGACTTCCACTACTGCCCGTGCCAAACGTCACCGCATTGCCACCATCAAGAGAATCCTGTGTCAAACTGACAATGACATTCCCAGCTCCAACCGCACCAATCGTGACCCCAGTTGCGTTTTCAACCACGATACCATGGCCAGCATTACCAAGACGTTTTAATCCTGTCGCATCGGTGCCAATGTAGTTGCCTTCGATGCGAGTGTTGTTCCCCCCGACCTCGATTCCTTCATCTTCGTTCCCGGAGATCACGTTGCGTTGAGCAGCCAACGGACCACCAACAACGTTGTCAGCACCTGTGATCCGAATTCCTTCCGTCGTGTTTCCACGATCCAACGTGCCAGTGATGTCAGTGCCGATGTAGTTGCCCGCAATCGTGTTGTTCGACGTTGTCGCTCCGTCGACGTGAATTCCGATTTCATTTGCGCTGATGATATTGCGTTCCAGCTGATCGCTGGTGCCGTCGGCGTTGGTGCCGATGGTGTTGTTGTTTGCGCCGCCATCTAAGTGAATTCCAGCGATCGTGTTGGGTACCGCAAGCATACCGGTTGCATCCAAACCGATAATATTTCCCGCTACCGTGATTCCTGAATTGGCGTCATCGATAAAGACTCCACGTCCAAAGGCTGAAATTACATTACCTTCGGTTGCATCGTTAATGCCATCGCCATCGGTGCCAATGAATGAGTTGCTCACGGATTGGTGAAATCGCACACCATGATTACCCGCGAAAGCGATCGAAGTAATTCCATCGCTGCCAACGCCAAGATAATTTCCCTGAATCCGGTGGCCGCTACCGCCCCAGCCAAACATGCCGCTGGACAGTACATTTCGATCTGCCGTGTCGGATCCACCAACGGTACTCGCACCCGCACCAGCCAGTAGAATGTCGTTGGATACGTTGTAGGCAGGAATCAATCCCGAGGTATCGGTTCCAAAGTAGTTGCCCTGCAGCACGTAACCCGATCCGGAACCAGCTTCAATTCCATCGCCAGTGAATCGATTGATCACCAATCCACGTATGGTCGTTCCACCGCCCGAGAGCTTTAGTCCATCGACTGAAGCACCCGCATTGGTACCATCTATCTCGACCACCGGACTGCCCGCAAAATCGGGCTCAGTCGTCCCGTCGAGAACGACTGCTTGCGAAATCGTTGGCAGCGCGGACAACGGCTGGATGGTGTGTGGCCCTGTTCCAGGGATGTTAAAGTGGATGTAGTCCGTGCCTGCAATCGCATTGGCTTGCGCGATCGCGTCACGCAAGCTGCCAGCGCCGGAATCGTTGGTGTTGGTGACGAAGAACGTGGTTGCAATCGAAGTCAGCGTCACGTCATTGCCATCACCGCCTGTGTAGCTGACCGTGAAATCACCGACTGATGTGCTGAGCGTCCCGCCT
>JBAUHR010000249.1:0-2251 GCA_049680385.1 Rubripirellula sp.
GCAATATGCTGACCGGATAGGTTAGTGATGCTGCGGTCATTGTCGAGCCACGCTACGACTTTACCGTGTCGATCGAAAATTGGATTCATTTAGTGACGCCCAACGGAAGGTTTTTACGACACCGCCGTTACCGAAGCGTTGGAGTTTGAATCACGAAAGATTGTACCAATGCCAGCGCCCGTTGCCTACCAACGAAGGTGTGCCGAAGGCCTAGCGTAAAAACCATGTTGGGCGACCGGCCACGCTATTCGAGCAACCAGATCATGCCGACCCACATGACGACGAGCAAAGCAAATTTGCCAACGATCCAAATCGGCGAACGGTCTGCGACGAGAGCGATGTGGAGAATGTACCCAGCAACACCAGCGTAAAACACGAGCACCATTAGCATGTTGAAGAGCATTGAATGCGGTTCGCCGGGCGCAGGGGCAACCATCATCGCATCCGAAAGGCCGAGAATGCGATGCACGGAAAGCATCACCGCGAATGGAAGAAAAGATAGGAAGGCGGCGAAGTGAGATCGAAGAAGTGCTTTCACTCTAGGTCGCCCAACGGAAGGTTTTTACGACACCGCCCTGAACGAAGCGAGCAATGTTTGAACTGCGAGGGATTGTACCAAGGCCGACGCCCGTTGCCAAAGAGCGAAGGTGTTCGCGGGTTTGCAGCGGAGGGGACGTGACCGAAGCGAAAAACGATGCCCAACAAGCGATTCTCCAATGACGACAGCCGCGACTAGCGTAAAAACCATGTTAGGCGTCCCGCTGCCCCGCGAGACAGGATTGCAAGTAGGTGACGCCCCGTTCCGTCACGTGAAGCGGTTCAGGCCCACCGCCACCGACGAATTCTGTGAAGAGCCCAAACGGCCAGTCACGTTTGGTGCCGATCAGCAGATCAATCCCATGGTCGTCGCCCCGATAGTCGTGCCAAAACGTCGCAACCAACCGATCCCCGTGATAGATGCGGTATGTGTACGGACCGAACGATTCCCTTCGGTCGGTGTCGTCCTGTTCGATGCGAAATACCAAAAGTCTAGGGACGCCTAACGGAAGGTTTTTACGACACCGCCCTGAACGAAGCGAGCGATGTCTGAACTACGGAAATTGTACCAAGGCCAGCCCGCGTTGCCAAAGATGGAAGGTGTGCCGAAGGCCTAGCGTAAAAACCATGTTGCACGACCCGGCCCACTGCCGATCAGCGTTGATATTTGTAGAGGCGACCTCCATCGCCCTGCTCGAATCCGTGTGGAAAGAAATCGAGTCCGAGAAGCTTGTCGAGCACAACGGCCATTGCGATGTCTTGCGGCACCGATTGACCTTGCAGCGTTAAGGATTCCGGCACCCAAAGAGTAAATTCTGAGGGGGCGTCAGCGACCGAAGAAGCCGGAACACGGTCAATCGTTTCGAGCAAGGATTCAACCGTGGCTGCCGATGGTCGCGAGTCTTGCATCGTCGTGGGTTCCAGAGTTTGTGGAGTTACCGAAGTGGTTGATTCAGTGTCGCTGCTAGAGCAACCAACGATTGCAAGGCAGGCGAATGCGAACATGGCGAATCGAATCATCTAGGGTCGTGCAACGGAAGGTTTTTACGACACCGCCCTGAACGAAGCGAGCGATGCCTGAACTACGGGAAATTGTACCAATGGAGGGCGGCTTGAACAAACGACAGCGGTGTGCCGAAGGCCTAGCGTAAAAACCATGTTGTCCGCCGCTGGAGCGTCAATCAGGTTGGTCATTAGGGTCAGAAAGAGCAAGGTCGGACTGCGAACCAACGCAGGCCCAAACGCTACGCCAAGCGTCATTGAAAGCCGCGACCCCGGAGGCAGTCGTACCGAGCGACGCCCAGAGTGAACGGCGTGGCAAGTATGCCATGATTTCAGATTCATTATGCCAGAAACGTATGGAACGACGAAGCGGTTCGATGGCATCCTCGCCGTGCCGTTCAGCATTGCCCCACGGTTGAAGCTCGGCCAACAGCTTTAGGTGTGCGTCTAGCTCGTTGATTTGCTGGGGAGTCGTTTTGCGAATCGAGTGGATAAACGGTTGCGTCGTGATCCATTCGCCGCGTTCAGTGTCGCCGTTCCGCGAGATAATGCAGCGAACATGGTGCACCTTGAGGCTGATGGGGAAGTACGAAGCGATAACCACGTTTTCAGGTCGAAGCAGGTAGCGAGCGCCAGATTTGTGAGCTTTGAGGCGTTGCGTCAAGGTAGACCTGCGGCGGACAACGGAAGGTTTTTACGACACCGCCCTAAA
>JBAUHR010000250.1:0-22251 GCA_049680385.1 Rubripirellula sp.
CGTTTTGCTCATTGACGCGATTTTGGACCAAGGTGAACTTGCCAAATACCACCTCGCACACTCGGCACGCGGCGAGCTTCTGCGCCGAGCAGGACGAACCGCCGAAGCAGTCACGGCCTTCGAACAAGCGTTAAAACTAACGCAACAAGAGCCAGAGCGTCGCTTCCTGAGAAAGCAGTTGATGCAGCTCGGCTGACGACTAAAAGAAGGAAAAAAATCTTCAAGGTTGTCGATTTGCTGGCTTACCGTTCGACTACCCAGTGAATCGCGGAAAAACCACACCTGACAAATTCAGATCAACACAGAGAAACCAATGAAGTACGTTTGTTTGGGCTACATCGAGGAAGGAAATTGGGATTCTCTACCGGAAGCGGACGGGCAGCAGGTATTGGACGAGTGTTTTGAGTATGACGATGAACTACGCAGTGGCGGCCATTTTCTAGGTGGCGAAGCACTTGGTTCGTCACGCGCTGCCGTGACTTTGCGGATCAAGAATGGGCAAGTCGATGTGACCGATGGGCCGTACGCAGAAACGAAGGAAGTGCTCGGCGGCATCCTTTTGTTGGAAGCCCGCGATTTGAACCACGCTATTGCCCTGATGTCGAAGCATCCGGGCGTAAAAATGGGACCGTTTGAAATTCGTCCCGCCGACGAACAGATCAACTCGCTGATCGCCAAACGCGGCGTGGCATTTGCTGAAACGAAACAAGAATCAACAGCGGCAATGCCAGCGAAAAACACGATCTGCCTTTGGTACGACGGTGATGCTGAAGAGGCGGCGAGGTTTTACGCCGAGACGTTTCCGAATTCTTCGATCGGTGCTGTGCATCGTGCCCCCGGCGACTATCCGGCTGGAAAGAAGGGAGACGTACTGACCGTCGAATTTACAGTGATGGGCATGCCCTGCATCGGGCTCAACGGCGGCCCCGGCATTACGCACAACATGGCCTTCTCGTTTCAAGTTGCCACTGTCAACCAAGCCGAGACGGATCGCTATTGGAACGCGATCGTGTCGAGTGGTGGAAAGGAAAGTCAGTGCGGTTGGTGCAAAGATCGATGGGGGCTGAACTGGCAAATCACACCGGTTGTCCTGTCGCAAGGCGTTACAAATCCCAATCCCGCAGTCGCCAAACGGGTATTCGAGGCGATGATGACGATGCAAAAGATTGAAGTCGCTGCCATCGAAGCGGCAGTTCGCGGTTAAAACAGAACCACTTAAATTTCACGGAGATACAGCATGAAAGTCGTCGTCTTTGTCAAAGCAACCAAGAGTTCGGAGGCCGGGGGAATGCCGGACGAGAAACGATTGGCGGACATGGGGAAGTTCAATGAAGAACTTGTCCAAGCCGGAATCATGAAGGCAGGCGAAGGCTTGAAGCCGAGTTCCGAAGGCGTCCGAGTCCATTTCAGCGGTTCCGAACGAAGCGTGACTGACGGACCGTTTGCCGAAACGAAAGAACTGGTCGCTGGATTCTGGTTATGGGAAGTCGCGTCGATGCAAGAAGCCGTTGACAGGGTCAAGCGATGCCCCAATCCGATGCTCGAAGATTCGGATATCGAGATTCGCCCGCTTTACACGATGGAAGACTTCGCTGATGGTGAGTCAGCGATCGATTTGAGCGATCAAGAGGGCAGTCTTCGCGAAGAAATTACGATGCAACAGAGCATCGTTCAGCCCTACCTGTTCTTCGGTGGTCGCTGCGACGAAGCACTAGCGTTCTACGAGCAAGCGGTGGGAGCAACTGTCCTGTTCAAGATGAAATTCAGCGAAAGTCCTGATCCCGTTCCAGAAGGAATGCTGCAACCGGGATTTGAAGACAAGGTCATGCATGCGTCGTTTAAGGTCGGCAAGATGACATTGATGGCATCTGATGGCTGCGGAGACGCGACGAGTCACGAGGGATTCCGACTGACGCTGTCGGTCGAAAGTGAGGCAGTATGCGATCGCGTGTTCGCCGCACTTGCCGAAGGTGGCAGTGTCGAGATGCCGCTGGACGAAACGTTCTGGTCGCCACGATACGGCATGGTCACCGACAAGTTTGGAATCGGCTGGATGGTGATGGTTCCCGGCGAACAGCAATAGGCAACGGGCAGCAACCATCGAGACGCGTGGAATGACGAAGGTCTATGAAAGCGGCGTTTCAGCCATGTTATCGAATTCACGAACACCAAGGGAAACAAAGTCGCCAGCATCCAGAATTATTGAATTACCTTATGAAGAATTTTCCATGAATTACATGCTACTGATTTACGGTGCCGAGGACGGTTGGACCGAAGACGAACGCAAAGACTGCATGCTCAAATCCATGTCGATCTGTGACGAACTTGAAAAGGAAGGCAAGTGGATCGCATCGTCGCCACTGCGGTCGGTGACGACTGCAACAAGCGTCCGTGTTCGTGATAAAAAGCGACAGATCACCGACGGGCCGTTCGCCGAAACAACGGAGCAGCTTGGTGGCTATTACATTATCGACGTGGACGACCTCGACGAAGCAATCGCAATCGCCGAGCGGCTTCCGCCTGCTAAAAAAGGCACGGTAGAGATCCGTCCGATCGAGACGCTGCCGGAACCACACCAAACACCCAACGTAAAAACCGAAAGTAAGTGAGCATGTCAAAATCGAACATCGTGGGATGGGTGCTCAGCGTGTTGCTGGCTGCTTTCCTTACCATTGGCAGCGCGAGCGGCAAGTTCACTCAGTGGGAAGGCAAGGCAGAGATGTTTGGCCATCTGGGCTGGGATGAAGGCGTGATGTTCAATGTCGGTATCGTTGAAGTCGTGATAGCGATAATTTTCTTGATCCCTCGTACCGGATTCATTGGTGCAATTCTGTTGACGGCCTACTTGGGTGGCGCAACGGCAACCCACGTACGAGTGGGTGACCCGTTTTTCGCGCCCATCGTCATCGCAGTCGTGATGTGGGTCGCGTTGGGGCTGCGTGACTCGCGTGTTTTTCAAATGGTGGTTCAACCGCCAACGAAACCGAAGTCCGTTGATCAATAGCGGAACGAGTTCCAACAACCATCCAAGCAAGCAATGTGAGAACGACGTTGGTTAACGTCGTCAAACCTATTTTCCTGAAGCAAAGACAATCAAGACCATGAACAGTAATCCCGTATGTTGGTTCGAAATTTATGTGCAAGACCTCGACCGTGCAAAGTCGTTTTACGAGAAGGTCCTCAAAACGGAGCTGACCGAATTGCAAATGCCCGGCATGGAAATGTTGACGTTCCCAATGGACATGGGCGCATCGGGGGCGGCAGGCGCGCTGGTGAAGATGGACGGATTTCCGTCTGGCGGTAGCGGCACGTTGGTCTATTTCTCCTGCGACGACTGTTCGACCGAAGCCTCACGAGTCGATGCCGCAGGTGGCAAAATCGAGAAGTCCAAATTCTCGATCGGCGAGCATGGTTTCATCGCCTTGGGCGTTGACACCGAAGGCAATATGTTTGGCCTGCATTCGCAAAAGTAGGCGTTTGCATCCCCCGCTACACACTCTCTCGCAATCCAAATCCGTCCGCTCGGTTCGACTGGTCGGTCAACGCCGAAATCAGAATGTTTGAATCCACGATTAGCAAAGGAAAATGATGACCATTGGAACGAACTTGTTGCCAGAGTTTGACAACGAGATGGCGGGCACGCGAAAGGTGATTGAGAGAGTGCCCGATGCCAAGCTCGCCTGGAAGATTCATGACAAGTCGAACACGATCGGTTGGGTTGCGTCGCATTTGGCCAATCTTCCTTCGTGGGCGACGATGACGATCGAAACCGATTCGTTGGATGTGATGCCGAAAGACGGCGAACCGTTCAAAGAGCCAAGTCTTGAATCAATCGACGAAATCGTTGCTGCCTTCGATCAGAATGTTGCCCGCGCTCGCAAATTGTTGGAATCCGTGAGCGACGAGGAACTTCACAAGCCGTGGAGTCTTTTGAAGACGGGCGAAACGATATTCACCATGCCGAAGATTGCTGTCCTGCGAACCTGGGTGATGAACCACATCATCCACCACCGCGCCCATTTATGCGTCTACTTGCGAGTGAACGACATTCCCGTCCCCGCACTCTACGGACCATCGGCTGACGAACAGTGATGGTTGTTTGCGAGTTGGATTTTGCAGCGGTCAGTCCGTACCCGATACGGTTGCGGCTGACGTTGCTTTCAAACCAATGATCGCGACGATCATCAGTAACAAGAAGAAAATTCTCGCCGGCGAAGTAGATTCGCCGAGTGCGAACATTCCAAAAATGGCGGCACCGATCGCTCCGATTCCGACCCAGATTGGATAGGCGGTCCCGATTGGTAAATCTCGAACCGCTATCGCGAGCAGAATCATGCTGGCGGCTAGCGCGGTCACGGTCCAAACCGACGGCCAAAATCGGGTGAAACCATCGGTGAACTTTAGCCCCACGGCCCAACCGGTTTCCAACAAGCCTGCAATGATCAGCAATATCCACGCAGCCATGACGATCTCCTACGGGTTTTGATTTCGTAAGTGCGTCGTCTTGTCGTAACCGGGTACGGCGCGTCTCGTCCGGGACTTGAGTTTTAGCGATCTGTTTCGCAAGAGCCAACGGGTCGTAATCGTTTGGTTGAAAATTGGATCAATCGGAGACATCTAGCAACGTGAAATCGTTGATAGAAGAGGCTGATTTAAATCAGCAAAGATTGATGCGTGATGCGCGCATCCCGACCACTGGAATGGCGAGTCGCATTTCGTTGATTGTGGTAACCACCAACGTTCGCAGTCATGCTGCGTGAGAACAGAGTTTCGACAGAGGCAAGGAAAACACTGATTTCCGAATCAGCCGTCGTGAATGCAACTCCGTCATCTTGCGTGATTGCCCCGTTGCAGATGCAGTCCAGGCATTGGCAACCGTCATCAGGGCAATCGCGGGACTCGCTGCCGGTGTCCGGTGTCCGGAGTCCGGTGCAGGATCGCACGCATCACCGCAGGAACACTTTTCGGTCGGAACGTTGCTATCCGCTAGTGGTGTCACCGAATGCGCAAAGCATCGCACTGGACAAGCCAGCAGCGCGGCGATCAGCGATAGGGTCAAGAACGTTCGGAACATCCAGTCCATGCTAAGAGACGAATCCGCGGATAGCAAAAAATAGAAGTCCCACATTTACTCTTCCACTCAATCCGCAGAGTCTTTCAGTTTTCGATAGATCGTTTTGCGATCGAGGCCGAGGATGCGGGCGGCTTGGGTTTGGTTGCCTCCGACCGCTTCGACGACGTGCGTGATGTAGCGGCGCTCGATTTCTTCCATCGACACGAGTTCTGTCGGGTCGAGCCCGCCAATGAAAACGGTGCCACCTTTGAAGCTGCGAATTTTCTCGGGAAGATCTTCTGGCGTGATTTTTGTGTGCCGAGTCAGTGCCACTGCGCGTTCGATCACGTTGCGAAGTTCTCGTACGTTGCCGGGCCAAGAATAGCTGAGCAGTTTTTCGGCGACACCATCGGCAAGCCCTTCTAGCGGTTTGTTCTCGCGCTGGGCAAATCGCCCCAAGAAATGTTCGGCGAGTCGCAAGATGTCCGTGCCGCGTGAACGCAGGGGTGGCAGTTCGAGGCTGATCACGTTGATGCGGTAGTATAGGTCTTCACGAAACCGTTCTTCGGCGACCGCAGTTTCAAGATCACGGTTGGTCGCGGTTAGAACTCGCACGTCGAACGCCGATTCCTTGTCGCTGCCCACCGGGCGGACCTTGCGTTCTTCGAGCGCTCGCAGCAACTTCACTTGCATGGACACCGGCATTTCGCCCATCTCGTCCAACAGCAGCGTGCCACCGTTGGCTTCCAAGAACAATCCACGTCGTTCGCCTCGCGCGTCCGTGAACGCCCCTTTGACGTGCCCAAACAATTCACTCTCTAGCAAGTGTTCGGACAACGCAGCACAGTTGACGGCGACGAACGGCTTTTTGCTGCGACGACCATTGGCGTGGATCGACCGGGCCACCAATTCCTTGCCGGTGCCGCTTTCGCCCGTGATCAAGACTGCGGCATCGGACTGCGCGACTTGATGAAGTTGTTCATACAGTTTCAGCATCGGGTCGCTTTGTCCAAGCACTTCGCCGAACGATTTCAGTTCCCCCGATGCGGCTTCCAACAATCGCACCTGCTCGGTCAATCGTCGATGCGCGATGGCGCGATTAAGCGTGATCGATAGCAAGTCCATTTCGATCGGTTTGGTGATGAAGTCGTAGGCCCCCGAGCGGATCGCAGCGATGGCGGTTTCGAGTGTTCCGAAAGCCGTCATCACGATCACGGGAATGTCTGGTCGCAATTCTGTGAGTTGTTGGCAAAGTTGCAGACCGGTACTGCCCGGCATCCGAACATCAGTCAGCACGACGTCAAAATCCTGCTGTTGCATCGACTCGACTGCGGCCGCAGCAGACTGGCACCACGCACTGTCGATGTCACGCAGTCGCAAGTCGGTCTCGATCAGCTCGCACATGCTCTGTTCATCATCGACGATCAGGACGCGTGGAGTGGTATGCTCGTTCTTCATCAGATTTCTTTCGTCGCCGATTGCGTCGACGCAGCCTGTGTTACCGTGCTGTTGGAAACGTTAATCGAAAGGTCGTGCCACATTCTTTGGTGCTTTCGACATTGATTTCGCCACCGTGATCGCGAACGATCCCGTAAGCGATCGACAAACCAAGCCCTGTCCCTTGGCCGACGTCCTTGGTCGTGAAGAACGGCTCGAACACGTGTCCGATGTTCTCGTTTTCGATGCCTGTTCCGGTGTCGGTCACGGTAAGTTTCGCCACATCGCCGTCTCGGTCCAGCGTGACGTTCACTTCGCCACCCTCGGGCATCGCTTGAATCGCGTTGACGATCAGATTGGTAAGAACCTGTTGAAGCTGGGCCGCATCGCCGCTGACGTGAATCGGATTGTCGCCAAGGCTTAGATTTAAATCGACCGCCGACTTGTGGGCCAGCGGCTTCATCAGTTCACAGGTTTGATTCGTGACCTCGTTCAAGTCGACCGAAGTGCGAGCCGAAGGTGCTTGCCGAGCAAAGTCGAGCAACTGTCGAATGATCGCCGTCATCCGGTCGGTTTCTTTCTTGATGGTTTTGGCGCTCGACTCGATTTCATCGGGCGACAGTCTTCCGCTCGCAATCAAGCTGGCGCGACCCGACACAACATTCAGCGGCGTGCCCAGTTCGTGTGCCATTCCGGCGGCCAGAGTGCCGACAATGCCCAAACGATCGGTGTGGCGAATCGCGTCTTGTTGTGCGCTTAGCCGATGGCTCATCTGACTGATGGCACCGGCTAAACGACCGAGTTCATCGTTGGTCGATATCGCGGGCGGTTGAGCGAGTTTACCCTCGCCGATCGTGTTGACTTGGTCGATCAACTTGCCAAGTGGTTTGGCCACCATTTGCACGCCACCGGCATAGATCACGCCTGCCGAAAACAAGGTAACACCCAACAGCGATACGATCGACGCCAACAACGAATCACGCGCATGCGCGTCTTGATCGATCATCGTTTGTGCCACTTCGACCGCTCCTGCGTCGTCGCCGTCGATTTTTAGCGGCACGTAGGAATAGGCGGTGCGAGTTCCATTCTGGTCGGTGATCGAGACGCTGGAAATTTCGCGAGACGTTCGCTGTGTTCCGCCCGATGGGACTTCGCGACCGTCAACCCATCGCATCGGGGTGCGATCAAGGTTGCGAGTGGAGTATTCGATTGCCTTTTGAATCGTAACCGTTCCACCATCACGATACGCAGTTTCGATGGCTGGCTTCAATGCAGTCACCAGATCGCCAGCATGGGCTTCGCGGCTTTGGTGTTCCCACGCGTGTTGACGCCGAATCGTTTGCCAAGTGAACAAAGACACGATGGCAAGAACGCCTAGCATGAAAATCAGGATTAGTTTTGCAGCGAGTTTCATTCTTGTTGCCTCTGCATCGATCGCCATTCCAAATTCGTAACACAGGCGGACGGCCTGTTTGATCCGCCCAGGCCATCAGCCGCTGGCACGATCACTTTGTTTCCCGTCTAGTTTTCGCAGTATCAACAGAGAACGGCCAGTGCTCATTATAGATCGAACACTGGCCGCGGATAAATCGACGATGTCATCGCATTCTAGCGATTGACGGAATCATCAGTTCGAGACGACGACAAATCGTGATCCGTTCTCGCTGCGTACCAGCAGTAGGATCGATCCGTCGGTGTCTGCTTTGACGATCTTGGCAAAGTCTTCTGCGGTCATAACATCCTGGCGATTGACTTGAGCGATCACCATGCCGGGTTCCAAACCAGCCTCCGCAGCCGAACTGTCATCCTGCACTGCCGTGATCACGACACCCGTTTGCTCTTCGATGCCAAGTTGTTTGGCAACGTCCTTGGTCAGCGGAGCGATTTCAAGTCCGAGTGCCTGCATCTTCACGCCGTCGGATTCCTTCTTGGGGCTGACGCTGACGCCAAAGTCACCAGGCACCGATTCAGCGTGATAGGTCAACTCCATCGCCTTTCCATCTCGGACGATGCTGATCGTTGAAGTTTGACCCACCGTCGATCGCTCGACCGCCAATTGCAATTGCTGAGGCGTCGTCACCGCATGACCGGCAAACTTCATGATCACGTCACCCACTTTCAAGTCAGACTTTTCCGCAGGCGTGCCAGCCATCACGCTGGTGACCGCGACTCCGCTGCGTGGCGGAACGCCAAGCTGAGTGGCCAATTCGTAACTGACCGGTTGGATCGCGACACCCAAGTACGACCGCTGGACCTTTCCGGACGTCACCAACTGATTGCTGACCCAATGAGCCAAGTTCGATGGCACGGCAAAGCCCACGCCGTTATTGCCACCACCGCGAGACGAGATCGCGGTATTGATTCCAATCACTTCACCGCGAAGGTTCACCAGTGGTCCGCCACTGTTGCCCGGATTGATGGCCGCGTCGGTTTGAATGAAGTTCTCGCGGTCGGTGATGCCGATCCCCCGATTTTTGGCGCTGACAATTCCTGCCGTGACCGTGCTTTCCAAACCGAACGGCTGACCGAGAGCAACGACCCAGTCGCCCACCGCCATCGTATCGCTATCGCCAATCGCGGCAGCAACCAAGCTTGGGTCTCCATCAAATTTGACAACAGCAATGTCGGTCTTGGGGTCGGTAAGAACTTCAGTCGCAACGAACTCGCGACCGTCTTGGGTTCGCACGATGACTTTGCCACCGCCTTCGACGACGTGGTTATTCGTCAGTACAATTCCCGCCGAATCGATGATCACGCCCGAGCCAATGCCGGCTTGCGAGCGTGGAGCTTGCGGAGTCATTCCTCGCATTCCTGGCTGGCCACGAAACATGTCTTCGAACGGAGTGCCCTTGAAGGGATTGGCCTGACCGAGCGAGCCCTCATTCATAGCAGGCGACTTTGCTTGCCAAGAAGTGTCCGGTCGGTTTTCGATTGCGACAACGGATGGCAAGACATGAGTCGACACATTTCGAAACGCTTCGGAAAGCGAGTTGGCGACGTTAAGAGTCTCTGGCGAAACTTCAAGCGGTTTGGCTGCGGCAATCGGTTTGACCGAGTGTGTTGCCGGAGCGGCAGCAATCAACAGACCGGTTGCCACACAGGTAAGCGGCGCCGCAATCAAAGCGGCAATGGTTTTGGATCGTAAACGTTTCATTCTCGTATTCCTTGAAAGAGTGGATTGCAGTTGGTTTTGAAAGCGGGATCAGTTCAATTGAATTGCGAAACATTGGCTGCCACATCAGCGACGTGGACAAAAGGCAGACTCCAACCGGCAACCAAAGTGACGCGGCGTCGCTTACGTTGTGCATCGCTCCAACGCCGACGGACGGCGGCCGCGCGAGTACGAATTTGATCCGGTGTTGGATCTGACACCGAGCCTTGAGTTGCGTCCTGGGCAACGTCTAAATCACCAGCAGTCCGAATCATGACAACACCTCTCGTTGTGAAATTTGTCGGTCGCAACCACACGTCACGAGTAACCGACATGCCATGATTAAGCACGCGCTGTGCCAAACGGTTAAACGCCAGCCATTGATCAACACGGGTCGACGAATTGCCCGGAAAACGTGGCTGTTTGGCATGATGGAACCGACAACCAGCCCGCTGTTGCGAATGCAGTGTGTCTGATGCAGCAGGGGTCAAAAGTCACAGTGGGGAAAAATGCCCCGATGAAACCCGTATCCGTGTTTCACGGCATCGGCACTGTGCCTTACGTTCGCAAGGTGTCAACGTTCGACACGAATCGCTACGCCAACGACACCGCATACTGAAAACCCATTTCCAAGTTCGGCAGCGTTGACTTCTGACGCCGGCACCCGAACAGTCCGGTTGCAAACGGTTGTTCCCAAACGGAGATAGGAAATGCGCATTCGATTCTTAGTTGTCGGCTTTCTTCTCGCACCAGCCGTCATGGCTTCTGCGCAGGTCAAGCCTGCCCGAGCATGTGATGGACACTGTCAACACTCGCATTCCTCGGCCGGTTCAGCGTTGAGCAACGCCCATTCCGATCCATGGTCGGCCAGGATGAATGGCAACGAATATCGTGCTCGCGCCCAATCAGGCTATGGTTCGTCCCTGCAAAATCAGACGACGCAAAACCGAGCACCGGGGATACGGCCGTACGATCAGGTCCGATCCGCACCGTATGCTGAACGTCGTCACTCGAACTATGGAAACTCCCCCCATGAAAGAGGGCATAGCTATTGGCCTGGCGATCGACACGGCGGACTCGATGAGAATCAGTACAGGGACCGCGGTGCAAATCCGGGAATGCCATCACAACGTTTTGCAACACCGAGCAATTCGTTTCAATCCCCGCGTGACCGCGATCAAATTGAACAACCGTCGTTGCCCCTCGCCTACCCCAAAGCCTCGCCACAGGTCGATCGTCAACCGCGGCGACCGCAACCAGCCAATCGCTCGAGCTATTGGAACATCTGAGCAATCAGCCGAGACGCGAGGATTGAGACCGGATCCAAAATCCTATGCTTCGGGTTTTAGGCAAGCCAGTTTGGAAAGGACGTCTTTCAAGGTCACGATACCGATCAGGTTCTCGTATTCGTCAAGCACGAATGCCATCGGCACGCCTTCGTTTTGAAAGTGCTGTAGCACTTTGCTGACCGGTGTGCTGTCGGGAATCTGATCAGGTTTTTCCAGAATGGATCGGACGTCAAAGCTATCACCCTCGGCAACCAAGATATCTTTGATGTGGACGACACCCAGCATTTTGTCGAGCGAATGGTCACAGACGGGGTAACGCGAGTGCATGGATTCTCGCACCTGCTTTCGCATTTGGTCGATTGGGTCGTTGATGTCCAGGAAAGCGATTTCGCGGCGCGGCCGAATCACTCGCCGAACAATCACGTCGTCAAAGGCAATCTTGTCGACTTCACGAAAATCAATCGGCGTTTGATTCTCGTCGGTCGATTCGCGTTTCGATTTCGAACCAGCTTCGCTTTTCGCCGGCAACAGTTCGCAACTACAATTTTCGCACGTTGTCACGCCCGCCGGATAAGTCGTTCCACACTCGCCGCAGCGTCGGGATTCGGCCGGAGGCGGTGGGACATAATCGCCGAGAATCCGCATCACCCCCGTTTCGCTTTCCCAGTCCCCCAACTGCGTTGCTTCCTTGCTCGGGGAACCGTTGCGGTTCGAACGTTTAGGATCGGTTTCGGCACCATCCGATTCTGCGGCTGATTCTGCGGCTGATTGAACGGCAACAACATTTGCCGCCTGAGAACCCGGGCGTTTGAAAACGAACTCTGCGTGACAGTGCGGGCATCTCACTCGGCGGTTTAGCCAGCCAAAATCGCCACGAACGCGATGTCCGCTGGGACACTCAGACGTGACGAATTTCGTGGTATTTTGGTTCATGACGTTCGCCCAACTTGGAATCGAGAGTACAGATCTAATCCTAGTTTAGAGCATTCGGTTTACGTAATTCTACCGCTGCTTGACCTTGTTCTGGCCAGTTTCGCTGATCATGTCGCTAAACCGGAGTGAAGCCGTCGCGGCACGTCCTTGACGGGGCGTCGTATATTGCAATTGCGCCCCCAGTTTTGAACCTGCCCGACAAAAGAGTCCATCAATGACGTCCAATTCCACCCAGCATTTTTACGATCGAATTAGCCATGCCTACGATTTGATTGCCGATGGTGGCGAACATGTGGCGCGCGAAAAGGGTTTGGAGTTGCTGTCGGTTCGCCCCGGTGAATCGGTGCTAGAAGTGGGCTTCGGCACGGGACATTCGATCGTGGCATTGGCCGGCGCGGTTGGCGCGCACGGCAAGGTGAGCGGCATCGACATTTCGCCAGGGATGCGAGATGTGGCGATCAAGCGAGTTCGCAAAGCCGATTGCGCGGACCGAGTGGATCTGGTCGTTCAGGCGGCCCCGCCTTTGCCATTCGCCGATGATTCGTTTGACGTCGTGACGATGAGCTTCACGCTAGAGTTGTTTCCACTCGACACGATCCCCGCAGTGCTTGCCGAATGCAAACGAGTCTTGAAACCTGCGGGTCGGCTTGGCGTGGTCAGTATGGCGACAGTCCAAGAAGGTGACCGCGAAAGTGCTTTGGAACGAACCTACATTTGGATGCATACGCATTTTCCTCATATCGTCGACTGCCAGCCGATACCGCTCGAAAAGATGCTGCAAGATGCCGGGTTCGTGATGACAAAACACGAACGCATCGATTTGTTCACCATGCCGGTGGCAATCGCAGTAACCGAAAATACATGAACAGATTTTTCCTAGTGGCGTCGATTTCGCTCGCTCCCAAATTTGCTAGCCGCCTATCCCTTGAATAGCGTTCGCAAAATGCCAGACACCATCACGACAACTTGCTGCATCGTCGGCGCGGCGGGCTCGGTCAGCGGTGTGAAACTCAGGCTTCTTCTCTGGTTATCGACCGCGAATCTTTGGTATTTGATCGGACGTAACTTTCAAGGGATAGAAACCATGCGAAAACCTCTTGCTTTGGGCCTGTGCGCATTCGCGTTATTGGCGGGATGCAACCCAGCGACGGTGTCAGACTCGAGTGATTTCGGACATTTCGAAGGCGACATCGTTGCGACGTGGGCCGAGAACGGCCGCGACATGGTGTTGCGTGACACGTTTCGGTACGTCGACAGTGCGAATCGCGAGTGGATCGCACCGGCCGGGTCTGTCGTCAACGGCGCTTCGATTCCGGCGGCGTTTTGGTCGGTGATCGGTGGGCCGTTTGAAGGCAAGTACCGAAACGCATCGGTCGTCCACGATGTCGGCTGTGATGAAATGCGACAATCGTGGGAAGACGTCCACAAAATGTTTTACGACGCCTGTCGTTGCGGCGGCGTCGATGATTCCAAAGCCAAGATGATGTACTACGCGGTCTATCACTTTGGGCCTCGATGGGAACCGATCACCGCGACGGTCGTTCAGAACGTCGATGCGGGCAACGGGCAAACGGTGTTGCAAGAAGTCGCTACGCAGCGAATGGCTCGGATCGATCCACCGCCGCCGACGGCTGAAGAAATCCAGCAGGTCGAGGCGTTTGTGACCGAAGAAAATCCGCCTCCCGAAACGATCCGCGAATTGGATCGAGACGAATTGCATCGCCGAAGAGGGCATGGTGATCGCGGCAGTCGTATGAGCACGACCAGCGATCGTTCGCGCGACTTCGCTAGCCGATGGGACAACCAAGAACGCACACAACGTTCGCACCACCGAGGCAACCGTCGTTCCGGATTGCAACCTAGCACGGAAGACGCTGTCATTGCCAAAGTTCGCGAGCATGTCGAACAGCAAAGCGGCGAACTGCGGCCAGCGGTCTATACTGTCCAAACGGGCCGCGATGCCTATCATGTTTCCGTGCAATACGTTCACGAAGACGAGCAAGGTCAAGTTGTGGCCGACGAAGGCGGGATCAGCACCGCGATCGTTTCGGGCGAGGGAAAGTTGGTCGAGTTCATCAGCGGCCAATGACCACCCCATGTCTACCATCTCTGGAATCGAAGTTTGACGTCAATCGAAACAACGTCTGATCAAACCGAAACGGTTCCCCATGTCGTCATCGTTGGCGGAGGATTCGGGGGACTCGAAACGGCCAGGCGTCTGCGAAAGTCTCGTGTTCGAGTAACGATCGTTGATCGACACAACTATCATCTCTTCCAGCCGCTGCTATACCAGGTCGCCACCGGCGGGCTCTCGCCTGCGAACATCGCGACCCCGATACGCTCGATCGTCCGGAAGCAATCGAACTGCGAAGTCTTGTTGGCGGAAGTCACCGACTTTGACGTTGCGGGAAATCGGTTGGTGCTCGCCGATGGAGAACTTCGTTACGACGTGCTCGTGTTGGCGGCCGGCGCAACCCACAGCTACTTTGGCCACGACGAATGGGGGCCGCTGGCACCTGGATTGAAAACCATCGCAGACGCTGCGGAAATTCGCCGCCGAGTTTACATGGCTTTCGAAACCGCCGAACGCGAGTCTGACCCCGACGCACGAAAGGCGATGTTGACGTTTGTGATCGTGGGCGGCGGGCCAACGGGTGTGGAATTAGCCGGTGCGTTGTCCGAAATCGCCAACCATACGCTCAAACAAGACTTTCGTCACATCAATTCACAAGACGCTCGGGTTCTGATCGTCGAAGCTGCGCCGCACATTCTGAACCACTACCCCGATGAGCTCTGCAAACGCGCAGCCGAGAAAGTGCGAACTTTGGGGATTGAGGTCCATACACACACAAAGGTCACGGAGATCGCACCGGACTTTGTACGCTTAGCTACGTCGGACCGTGAATTTGTTGTGCCGACGAAGACCGTATTGTGGGGCGCGGGCGTGCAGGCCAGCCCACTGGGAAAGAAGCTGGCGGTTGCATGCGGTGTTGAAACGGATCGTGCTGGTCATCTTCCCGTCACCGGCCAACTAAACATTGTCGGTCACAACAACATTTACGCGATCGGTGATATCGCCACCTGTTTGGACGAGGCCGGTAAGCCGTTGCCCGGCTTGGCTGCTGTCGCGATCCAACAAGGAGCCTACGTCGCGCGGTGCCTGTCGGATTCAACGCACCCCAACGATTCGTTCAAACCGTTTCGATACACCGACCGAGGAACCATGGCGACGATAGGCCGGGCGGCGGCAGTTGCTCAGATCGGCAAACGCCAATTCTGTGGATTCTTTGCCTGGCTGCTTTGGCTGTTCGTCCACTTGATGTTGATCGTGCAGTTCCAAAACCGCGTGTTGATTTTGCTGCAATGGGGTTGGAACTACACAACATTCAACCGCAGCAACCGGATCATCCTTGGACAGCAACCCAGGACGGAATCGAAAACACCCTCAAAAACGGAGCGTACTTGAAGGTGTTTCGATAGAGCAGAGGACACACTGCGACTGCTTGGTTTCGTCGCCCTGTACAGCCGCGGGCTTCGCTGATGAAGCGATTGCAAAGAGGGTTAAGGATCGGCCGGGAAACAAGTGCCGTCCTTCGCTACGCGCAAGGGTGATACAGGCGTTCTTTCGCGGAGCGAAAGGCGACACTAAAAGACCGTTCGATACTAAACGATATTTTTCGCGTGCAAGTCGGATTTCACTTTGCCAAAATCATAGGTTTGTCGCGCCCGATCGATTTCGGTCGAAGCGTGGCTGTATTTTTCCGCCGCGCCTCGATGATGACGACTCAAGATATCGAGCAACGATTCAGTTCCCCCGAATTCACTGAAGCCGCCTTGGTACTCGACATGATTCAGCGTACGCCACAACAACACAGCCAATACGAAACTCGCCTGAAAGCGCAACGCGACGAGCGAGCCAGGGTGCAATACGCAGTGGAGCAGACTCGACTTGAAGGCGAAGTGACGGGGCGAATCAGAATGCTGCGCGAGTTGCTTCACATTGAACCGGTTGCGCTTGATGGGCTTGCAATGAATCAGCTAGCAGCAATCGAAAACGCCCATCAGCGTCAACTTCGTGACCGAGGTGCCTAGGCGATCGGCGCCAATGGTGTCGCAATACCGGTATCCCAGAACGCACCGCCAAAGAAAGGCTTGGTCACGCCAACAGCGAGATGGTTCGTCACGACAACCATCTCAATGCCGAAGAGCCACGTCGCAAGATGAATCAGTTGCCGCCCATCGGGGACTCGCCGGACACTCAGAGAGATAACGGCGAAGGCGATGACCTTGCCGAAGCAGTTTACGGATGACGAATCAGTGCCAGGGCCACGATTTTGGAAACCCAAGGCAAAAAGCGGTGTGCCAAAGAAAAACACCCCCAAAAACGCGAGGTTTTTGAGGGTGTCTTTTCAGAAGCGGAGGACACGGGACTCGAACCCGCAATCCATTGCTGGACAACTGATTTCGAATCAGCCTGCTAGCCATTCGCTTATCCTCCGAACGACTTACGGTATATTCCCTTGCGTTGCCGTTTTCGTCAAGTCGACCGACCAGGGGCCAGGCAAACTTGACGATCGAAGCTCGTTGACGATTGACGAGATTGCCGCGTCATCGGCCAAGACCGCTTCGATTTTTGCGGCATTTTCGTGGTTTTCGTTGACCTGGATCGTGCCATTGGCAAGGACGGTGATTTGGTTGGGTGGGTTCGCACCGAGTCCAAATTCGGCCAGCCGATCGCTGATCGCCTGAGTCAGCTTTTCCAAAATGGCTTTCGGGTCCGATGCGACGTTGTCGGCGACTTGCGAAACCGCGGGCGAGTTGAGCACTTCGTCAAAGCTGATCGCTTCGCCGATTTGCTGGACCGCCTTGGTGGCAAGCACCGCCGCGCCGATGATCGCACCGGTCGATTGCAGTGGCAAACTCAATGCTTGTGCTCGGTTTTGAAGCCGTATTCTTTGAGCCACTTTTCCCACTTGTGGGCGTCGTCGTGCGAATCGAGCTTCAACTCACGCCACTCGGGGCAGCGGTATTTGACGTCGATGTGGCCGTCGTGTTGGCCTTTTTGCAGCTCGCAGCCGAGTTTCTTGAGCGTGGCCGAAATCGTGTCGGCTTTCTTGTTGTCGTGAATGTGCTTCGCTTTCCACTCTTTGCACTGGTAGCGGACGATTTCGTCGGCAAAGGCAAAGCCGGGCAGCGCCATCATGACGGCGGCGAGAATGAGACGTCGAAACATGGAAGGACTTCCTAGGTGGGGTTAGAGCGATGTCGGGTTAGGACCGAGCAAATGGATCGCGAAACGCGGTTGATCACGGTACGAGACGGGATCCGATTACGGAAATAGTGAATTGGTGGACGCGCCGTCAATACATCACCGCGATGCGCTACAGCGAAACCCACCCCGGCCGGCTGGGTTTTGATCCGCGACGTCGGTGAGCGGCAATCAAATTGGGCATCCACAGGATTTGATCAACGACCGCGATCAGCGAATGCGGATCGATGGGCTTGAACAAGCAGCGGGTGGCTTGATGCATGATTTCGGTTTTCTTTTCCAGTCCAGCCCACTGGCTGCCGGCAATCAGCACGGCTGGCAGTTCTTCGTAGGACTCGGTGCTGCGGATTTTTTGCAACATTTTTAGGACTTCGGCAGCGTCGTCGCCAACATCGGCCACCAGCAAATCTTGGCGTCCCATCGAAAGTGCTTGGATAACCGAGTCGTTGTTGCGAGCACAAACGCAGGCGTAACCTTGGTGATCCAGCACTCCGGCAAGCGTCAGCAGGGACACGGGGCTAGCGTCCATGACGATGATCGACGCTTGCCGCGATGTTTTGTTGGGCGCTGCGTGACCGGGCTGGATTTCGTGCATGAGCCTTGAGTTCCGATATTTCGACGGCGGTGCTGGCAACGTATTTTTGGCGTCAGCCCCGTGTTTTGGCACCGGACCGTTGGACGACAATTCCTGGCCTACGCTCTGGCCGGGTTTCGTGGCAAGATCGGATGCTTTTGCGTGGCTTGCGAAAAAGGCCGATGAAAACGACAATCCCGGCCTCGCACGTGACTTTGGCGTGCTGTTATCTGATTGGTCCTGTAAGCGAAAACCATGAATCAAGCGGCTGCGAACACCCCCGGTGACGACTCGAATCCTGGCGACGGCACGGATCCTCGTGTGGCTCGCCGTGAAAAAATGCGTCAAATCGTCGAACGTGGCGTCGACCCCTTCGGTTGTCGATTCGACAATCGCGATCTGGTCGATCGCTGCCAAACCCTCGGTGCGGACGTCAAATGGACCAAAGCCGACGGGACCGATGTGCCACTGCCGGATTTCACGGACGAAAATCTGGACTACCGAAAATGGAAAACGGACAACGGACCGGGCGAAGAAACCGGGCCGACGGTTCGGGTTTCTGGCCGTATCATGTTGATGCGTGGCCAAGGCAAGCTGATCTTCTTGACGTTGAAGGACTGGACCGGCGAGATCCAAATTTTCATCGGCAAGAATCAGGTTGGCGAAGAGGGCTTTGATCTGGCCAAGCTGTTCGACCTGGGTGACTTGGTCGGTGCCGAAGGACGGTTGGGCCGAACCAACACGGGCGAACTGACGGTCTTTGCCGAGCAGTTATTCTTCCACACCAAGATGCTGGAAGTTCCACCGGAAAAGCACGCTGGTCTGACCAACCCTGAACTGCGCCAGCGGATGCGTTACGCCGACTTGGCGTTCAACGATGGCGTGATCAACACGTTCATGGACCGAACCAAAATCATCAAGTCGATTCGTTCGACACTTGATGGCGAAGGTTTCTGTGAAGTCGAAGGACCAACGCTGCACACGATCGCTGGCGGTGCGGCGGCGCGTCCCTTCGAGACTCACCACAACACGCTGGACATGCCGTTGGTGATGCGGATCGCTCTGGAATTGCACCTGAAACGGTTGATGGTTGGTGGCATGGAACGCGTCTATGAAATGGGACGCGTCTATCGAAACGAAGGCATCAGCCCGCGACACAACCCTGAATTCACAATGATCGAACTGTACCAAGCGTATGGCGATTACGTGTCGATGATGGAATTGACCGAGAAAATCATTGTCGAAGCGATCGACAAGATTGGTGGCGGTTATGTGCGTCCGTTTGGTGACAAGATGGTCGACTTCACGCCGCCGTTCAAACGAGCGACCTATGCAGAATTGTTTGAAAAAGCGACTGGCATTCAAACATCGGACGAAGCCGGTGTGATGGAACTGGCCAAAAAACTGCGACTGACGACCGATGGAAAACACCCGGACGTGATTCGCAACGAGATCTTCGAAGAAACCGTTGAAGACTCGTTGGACGGGCCGATTTTTGTGATCGATTACCCGGCCAGCATTTGTCCGCTGACGAAGCGAAAGAAGGACAATCCGGAAATCGCCGAACGGTTCGAGCTGTTCATCTTGGGCATGGAACTGGCCAACGCGTACACGGAACTAAACGATCCTGATCTTCAAGAAGAGTTGTTCAAGACTCAGCTCGAAGGCCAAGACGACGAAGACTCGATGGCAAAGATGGACACCGACTTCGTTCGAGCCCTTCGTTACGCGATGCCACCGGCGGGCGGTCTCGGTATCGGGATCGATCGTTTGGTCATGCTGTTGACGAATAAAAAGTCGATTCGCGACGTGATCTTGTTCCCATTGCTGCGGCCTGAGTGATCGACCGGCGGCGTGAAACACGCCGTTTTCGGTTTTCTTGGACGGTTGGCGGCGCAAACGCGAAAACGCGCTGGACATGCGCTTTGTGATCTTGGTAAACGCCAAACTTCGATACCCGTGTGTCATGGATGACGCATCGGTCCGAAGTGCCTATCGCTGGGATCACTTGATGACTGCCTTGTTTAATTTGCCGTTTGTGTCCGCCGTTTTCTTTGTATTGGCGGGCGTTCTGATTGGCCACTTGTTGTGGTTTCGCGACCGAACCGGCGATAACGCGAAAATTAACGGTCTAGAAAATCGTTACATCAAGGCACGCGGATCGGCGAAGCTTCGCAAACGCGAATTCGTAAAGCTGCGGAAGGATAACGAAACCGTTGATTCCGAATTGCAGGATTTGCGAGATCAGTACGCATCCCTGCAAAAGCAAAATGAAGAACATCGCTCGGCCGCACTGCAGGCGGGCGACAAACTGGCGCGACTGCGTGGCGAGCGAGACTTGTCGGACGAAAAATTCGCTAGCGAATTGAAGCGAAGCGAAGCGATGGTTTCGCAGTTGCAAGAAGCGCTGAAGTTGAAAACGTCGGCCGAGCATGATTTGGAAGAGCGAACCACATCGTTCACCGAAATGCAGGCCAGTCATCGCGAATTGGAAGTCGAGATTGAAAGCCTGAGAACTCGCTTGGATGCGAGCGAGAAATCATCCTCGGGTTACCTGCAAACGATTGATACGCTGAAGCGACAAGTTGGCGAACACGGGCAAACGATTGTTCAAACCGAACAGATCCGTTCGCGACTGGAAAACGAAACCACCCAGCTTCGCGAGCAGCTTGAAGCAAAAACGAGCGAGGCCGAGTCCAGCCAAGAAGCGATGGAGGCGCTGACCGAGCAACTTGCCGATCGTGAAGAATCGATCAAACGGTTCGAGCAAACTCAGATCGGGCTAGAAACTGAAATCGAACAACTGACGGCCACGCTGGATGCCCAAGCGCAGGCGACGGACCAAACCACCTCTCAGAATGCAGAAACGATCGCGGCGCTACGCAAAGAAGTCGCAGAACTGACCACAAGGACTGAGTCGTCAGAGCAGTCGCTCACCGAAACACAGGCCGATCTTGTCGCCCGCTGCGAGGACTTAGATGTATTGCGCGGTGAACGTGACGCCCTGAACGCTAAAGTCGAAACATTGCTGGATCGAATCAGCGACCTGGATGCCGAGCAAGAGATTGCGGGCACTGTCAAGGAAGAACGCGACGAACTGGCGACGGACCTGCAATCGGCGGCAAGCTCGCTGGGCGAACAACGCCAAATGTTAGAAGCCCGGGAACACGAGGTCGAACAGCTTCGCGCCCAAGTCAGCGGCTTGCACGAACAACTGCAGAAAACGACCGAGCGGGCCAATCATGTTTCGTCCGAAAAAGAAGCGATGGGCGACGCGATTGCGAACCGCGAAGAGCTGATCGATCGCTTGCAGTCCCAGATCGACGAGCTGACCCCGCTGCGATCCGAATTGGCCGAAGTCGCGTTGGTCCTTGGCGAACAAAAGTCGGTCAATCAACAACGCGTCCAGCAGATCGAAACTCAAAAGTCCGAGATCGAGCAAAAGTCCAAAGAAATCCAAGCCCTACGCGTCAAGCTTGAACCGATGGCGAAGATTCAAGACGAACTGGAACAACACCGACCACTTCGTGCAGAATTGGCCAAGGCGATCGAGCAACAATCGGCTCAACGTCAGCGTGCCGCCGAATTGGAAGATCAACTAAGCAAACGAACGGCGCAAGTTGATGAATTGCAGTCGCAGGTTGAGCTGTTGGACGAAACTAAATCGATGCTGGCCGAGGCACAGCAGAAAATTGAGATGACTGCCAAGCAGGTGACTCAGGCCGCTGGTCAACGGGATTCGATCGCGAAGTCGCGAGACGAACTGGAAACGCAATTGAAGAAGCGTGCCGAGCAAATCGAGGGACTGCAAGCACAAGTTGCGGTTCTCGATCAGACCAAACAAGCACTTGCGCAATCGCAACAAAAGCAGGCGGCGACGGATCGACAAACGACGGTGATTGCTGCCGAGCGAGACGAGCTTGCGAAGTCACGTAGTGAGCTCGAGAAATCGTTGGTGTCGCTGCGAAGCGAGATTCAAAATCAAGCGAAAGCGACCGAGGCAGCCAACCAACAATTGCAGGCAAGGGCAAAGCAGCACGAGCAATCGATCGGCGAAGTTTCCGAACTGAAAAAGACGCTTGAGTCACAGCGGTCGAGCATCGCCAAACTTGCCAATCAATTGCAGGCTGCCGAGCAACTGCGTCCGGAAAACAAAGAACTGCAAAACCGGATCGGCGACCTGATGGCTCACTTGAAACGCGTCAGTGCCGAACACGAAGACTCGTTGGATGCGAACACCAAGGCGCTCGATCGCATTCGTGATTTGGAATCCAATCTTCACGACCACGCTGCCAAAATCCGCGACCTCCGCCGCGAACGAGCGTCGATCGCCGGACTCGATGGCCGTGACGATGCCCAGTCGATTCGTAAGGCTGCTTGATCAGCCGCATTCGATCCCAATCGCCAGGACGAATCTTGGCGATGGTTCCATGGCGACGATGGGCTGCCGTGCAAACAACGAAACTACGACGACGCTTCGATCTTGCCGGCCTTTAGTGAATGTAGGGCCGGTTCCCACCTTGTCATTACCCATAAGTCTGAAGT